>JAITUP010000265.1 GCA_031286265.1 Chitinispirillales bacterium
TCCACCAGTAGCCGAGCGTGCCGACGCCGTAGAAGCTACCACCCCAGCGGTAGCCGCCGGGCAACGCCGAAAAGCCGTGATTATCCGTACCATTCCAAAACGGAGATGCTGCCTTCAACCTCGTCCCTGCTGGAGAACCAACAAAATTAACCAACGTAGACCACTCCGCATCTGACGGAACATGCCAACCAACTGGACAAATACCACGATGACGAGACTGAACCTGCGAAGCACAAGAAGTACTATTAAAAGAAGAAGAAAAACCCATAACTGTCGCCCAATCATAAAGACGACCAAAACGATTACAATTGCCTGAAGTGTTTTTGTAACACCAACTACCAGAAACGTTAAAATTCAAATTCTCGGCCATCCAAGTCTGGGTACCAATACGAACAGTACGATAAGCTTGCCCGTCACGCGGATCGGTAAAAGAACCGCTGTCGCCAAATGCCAAAGAAAACGCCCCGATCATCACAACGCCAAAAAACAATTGCTTAATGTTGCCAACAAGTTTACTCATAACACAACTCTCCTGCAAACCTTTTTTTGATGGTTGAAAAGTTACATCAATCAGCGTCGGACATGCGCAACTTTTGTTTCGCTTCAATTGACGCAGAGTTTTAATCCTCGTAATGTCCTTTACACGAAACAATAACCAAATTCATATCCCTATCGCCGGTGTAAACGAGGCGATTCGTGTCATCTATTCGTCGGCTGCACTCTTTCCGTCCTTTTAACGCTTCTGGTTTGCCGATACCTTTCATGAAACCGTCTCTTTGTATGCTTTTGATAAGTTCGTTTATGCGCTTTAGTGTTTTTTTGTCTTCCTGCTGCCATTCGATATATTCCTTAAAACCGCTCTCCGTGAATGTTACCCTCATTGCGCCATGCCCTCAAGCTCTTCCATAGTTTTGACTACTATCCTGCCTTCCTCAAGTTGCCGTGAGGAACGGTCGATTTTTTCGATATATTCGGCGTTTCTCTTCGTTTTCTCAAGTTCGTTGTAGTCTCTCTCGCTCAAAACGACCAAGTTTTGATTTTTGGGGCGAGCGATGAGAACCCTCTCCCCCGAACTCACTAGCGCACTGATACGCTTGAAGTCGTTGCGCAAGTCTACGGTTCTAAGTGCTAGCATAAAAAAACTCCTCCTCATAATACATGTACATACTTATGTACATAATATACTATAATATGGCTGATAAAAAATAATAAATTGTGAAATTTTAGGATTTATATTTTGTTGCGTGAGCTTGAAAATCCCATTTTAGTTACGTTTTCTTCCTGTTTGCTACGGGAGATGGTGATACGCTACCGTACGTCTCTTCAGTTCTGCAAACAGCGGAGCGCGAACCCGAAGGCCTTATTGCTCCAGCCCGTGATCACGTCGCTGATGTAGGAGTACATGAACCGGTACCAAGCGTTAGCCGCACCGTTCTCCGTGGCACTCCACCAGTAGCCGAGCCAGTCGACATCGTTGAAACCGCCATCGCTCCAACGGAAGCCGCCGGGCAACGCCGAAAAGCCGTAATCATCAGTACCGGGAATAAGAGTACCACTCAAAGGATCCCAACCGGTCAAAGATCTCAACCGAGCACCGGCAACCGATGAACCACCCGCAAAATTAGCCAATGTCGTCCACTGGGCGCGAAAAGTTGCGCTAGACAAAGGCCTGTACGTCATTGAAATACGCGAAAACGAAAAAATACCGCTGAAAGCCGAAAAGCCGCGGGAACTTCGAATATGGAAAAAAACATAAAGAGCAGTATATATTAATTTTTACTATCGCCCCATAATGATTTTTCCATTTTTTTAACCCAAATTTTCCATTAGGGTTAAGATTTTTTTAAAATGTGTCGCCTAACCCTCTGATGCCGCTCCGTAATGTTTGTGACAACATAGGCTCGACTGAACGGAAAGGACGATGTTCATTCGGGCGTTACGGATGATGAACTATGCTCAAAGTGAGTATGACTTTTTGACGAACCTAAAACGAGAAACGTGTATATTACTGAAACGATAGCCACCCAGGTCCGCGAGGAATTTGCAAACCTGCCAACAGTAAAATATCCTGACGAAATTATGAAGCTACTGAAGGCCATTGCTGAAATTACTCGCGCCCAGCTTGCTACCGGAGAACTCTTTCCTCAAACCGCCGATGAGTTTGCGGCTGAAATGGGAATAGATGCGGATTTAATCTCGGCTATATGCCGTGCATAAATCCGCCCATACAATACCAAAAAAATCACCAAACACCAACCATCACCGAAACATGCTCACGAGTGCCATCCAATGTCGTGACAGTACCACGAACCAAATACGTGGCCTCCGATACTGGCCTACCGTTTCTGTTAGTCAAGCCCCGCGAACCGACGACGTGCGATCACAAAGTTTTCGCGGAACCGGTCATAATGGTCTCTGTCTGCATTGTTGGGATTCCAATTAAGCCAATATCCAAATAAAATTGAATATCTACCCTATAATTATAGTTAGTATTTGGACTCAATCCACTATTATCAACAAGATAATGATTCAATAGATTGCTATCTTGTACCAATGTAAAAGGAGGCCAGCCAATAATCGTTGTCAAACGCGTAGGAATCTCTATTTCTCGTAAAAATGAATCATTGCGGTATATTCTGAAAGTACTTCTATGTGTAGGAAAAATTGATATTGGCAAAAAATTGTTGATAGATTCAATAGCACGATTATGTAGGTTCATCCAAAACTCGTCGCTTCTATCTCGAGGCCATTCAATCACAATACTGCTTGTCGAAACCGCAATTACCATCTCTGTATTATCAGTTAGAGTTGTCGCAGATATTTGAGTTGGAATAACGCTCTCTCCGGCAACATTGAAAGATGTAATCCTGTAAAAATACGATGTAGTCCTATCTCGCCTGATGTCTACAAATCTGGTTCCTGATGTCGTTTCTATGAAATCAAAAGCAGTGGTAGCGCTTGCACCACGGTAAACTCTGTAGCCCGCTGTAAAGGGAACAGGATCCCATCCTAAAGTAACAGTACTTGCCGATGGATTCACGGCCACATCCGTCGGAGCAGGCGGTATTAAATAGACATCCGTAAAACCGGTATGAACCATATACACCGGGAAAATTGAAGCGGTAATAATACCATCCCCGCCTATAGAAACAGGCGACAACGTTCTAACGGTTCCGCTACCGGACAACGTTGCGCCCCCGCTTGATACATTATTGCAAAAAGTTATGTCGGGAGCCTGTATATTGCCGGGATCATCCGAAAATGTAAAAGTGAGCGATGTCGGGGGCCAATTATCCTGAACTATATCATAAATAATATCTGTCTCATTCAGCCAAAAATCAAGCCTGCCAGTATTGTCGTTGGGACCTGTAAAGGCGTTTCTCCAATTGTCGCCGCCGCCTAAAACGACATGAAATATTGCATGGCCACGACCGCCTATCGCGATATTTCTGAGACCGTCCGCCGCGTAATTACTGTAAATTGTCCCGCCGGTTTTAGCAAACTCCCACCGTGCATATATCCCACCACCGTTAGCAAACGCCCTACTGGGGTTGACATCGTTGCTCGCGCTAACGGTATTACCCGATATCGTCCCACCGTGCATTGTAAACAAACCGTACACCCCGCCGCCTAAAGCGTTGACGTCACTATTATTACCCCAAGTTCTGCCGGCAATAACGGTATTACCCGATATTGTTCCACCGTGCATTGTAAGGTTACCGTTCACACCTCCGCCGCGAACTTCTACAACGCCACTACTGCCGGTATTGATAGCTTGCACAGTATTATCCGATATTATACCGTCGTGCATTGTGAAATTTCCAAACACCCCGCCGCCCCATGCGCTTGTATTGCCTATAACGGTATTTTCCGATATTGTCCCGTTGTGCAAAATAAACTCTCCGTTAATATTGATATATATCCCTCCGCCGTGAGCATTACCATAACTGCCGCCGCTTACTGTATTATTCGATATAGTACCGCCTTCCATAATAAATGTTCCACCACTTACATACACACCGCCACCATAGGCACTATTCCCACTGAAGTTGATGCTGGCCGCATTATCCTCTACTCTGGCGTTATCTTTCATAATAAAGCTCCCACTGCTGAGGCGAACTCCGCCGCCACGCGCTTCCCGATTTGCCCCGCTGGTACTGATGATATTGCCCGATACCGTGGCCTCATCCTGCATTATGAAAGTCCCTCCCGTTACACGCACACCACCGGCGGAAATATCAAAATTAGCAGAATGGGCAGTGTTACCAGTGACTTTGGCAACACCCACCATATGGAGCGTACCACCCCAAACATCGACCAATGAAACATCATTATCACGCCCTTGCAGGGTAATATCCTTGAGAATCACTGTTTGCCCGTCACCTATACGTAGCAGATTACCGTTGTTTGAAACACTAATTATACCACCTCCTTGTATAATTATCGTTATGTTTGTAACAGTTCCAAATGTAGCGGCATTTTCAAATGTGTTTGTAATAAGTGCAGTAGGAGGAATGATAACATTACCTGAAACCGTAATAATGTGAATTTTACCGTCACTGCCGTTAGTAATTCCATAATGAGCGTCCGCCCAAGTAGTTAAATCATGCACTTCCCAGTTAACAGGCACGCTCGTTGTTACCGTCGCCGTACCGCTCTTGCTCGTGTCAACCGTCGATGTTGCCCTAACTGTCAACATTAAAGCGGTTTCGCTTTCGGCCACGCTTAAAAGTCCGGTTGTACAAATACCAGTTTCGCTTCCGCCGCCCTCAACCGTCCATATAACGGTCTGTGCCGGATCGTTTGTCCCGGCAACAACCGCGCTAAACTGCAATGTCTGCCCAGCCACCACTATAGCGGTAGCAGGGCTTACGGTTACATCGGTAACGGTAGACAATTGTGTATCAGGCGGTTGCTCGTTGCCGTTCTCCGGAACTGTTGCCCCGTTGTTGTTGCCGGAATTTGCCGGGTTGGAGCAGGTGGTGGATATAAGAGCTACTAAGGCTAACAGGGTTAATAATACGGTATTAGCTCTGTGTGAAAATAGTTTTTTATTTGTCATGCTAAATCACCTTTTGATTCAAGTATGTTAGCTAAAATACAACAATTGTCATACCATTGTTTAAAGATTATTCGCAATATGCAACAATTCTCAACTACAGTTTTTAGATTCAGCTGCCTGTATTCTCCTTTTTCGTAATTGTGAGAGTTACGCTATTATCATTGTAAAACTTAAGAGCCCTTTGCAATATTCTATTTTTATCGTTGTCATTCATAACAATTTTATCCGATATTTTGATTTGCTCTGATCTAAAAAGATTTTTTGATTCCATATTAAACGCGTTACTGTCTATTCTATAAGGTGATCCTTTTCTTTGAATTGAAGTTGCTTTCATCTGTCCATCCGCCTTTCTTTCTAAGCCAGTCCATTGGTATGGATAAAAGAATAGCGCCAACCTTCGAGGATCTATAAGTACAAAATCTGCTTCCCAAGAACCTCTGTAACTCATATCTTCTACATTATACGCATAAGATGAGATATGTGCCCCATCAATGGCTTGTTCTATTATCTGGTAAAATATAACAGGTTTTTTATCTCCAGGGCCAATATAATGCCCAACCCATATTCCCTCAAAATATGACGAACCGAGTATTTTTTTCTTAACAACTGACGGTTTCTCAAGGAGATATCTAGCTATAGAAACAAATATACTAAAAAATCCAAACGCAGAAATAAAATTTATCACATATATAACAATAAATTGAATTATTTCATTCTGAATATACGGCACATCAATACTGCTAGTCCAAGACCAAATAATAAACACAAACATAGATGTTACAAAAAGGGCGAGATTGCAAATTTTTTTGTAAAACATAACCTTTTTAGCCGAGTAGACAGCCTCGGCACTCCTTTCATGGTTAATTAATTTTATTATGAAGGAACCGTCTATTCTCCCTCATAGATTCATAAAACATTATTTATCGAACTTATGTATGTATACACACATAACGACTCTCACAAGCCGACAACAAAAACGCTGAAAAATCCAAAAGTCTACCCGTATTCCATAATATACCTGCCTTTCAAAAAAAGTTAAAATAATAAAACTAATAAAACATATAAAAACCGCCGCATCATACAGCGATTCTTTGTTCTTCAGCTTCTCAGTATTTCCTCAATCAGTCTGTACGAACACACCTCAACGAAAACAGATTTGCCTTGACGTGCGAACCCCTGGCCACGTTGCTGTAGTTCGAGACCATGTCCCAGTTCCAAGCGTTGCTCGCGTTGCCCTCCGTGGCGCTCCACCAGCCACCGCCGTAGCCGACATCCCAGAAAGTGCCACCGGCGTCGCGGGCGCCACCAGGCAAAGCCGAAAAACCATGATTATCTGTACCGTTCCAAAACGGAGACGCTGCCTTCAACCGAGTACCAGCATTGTTGGTACTGGTAGTACTAGTATTGACATAATTCACTAAGGTCGTCCACTCTGCATCTGAAGGAACATGCCAACCAACAGGACAAATACCTTGAACGCCGCTAAGACTAGACGCTGAACCAGATGAACCAGCCATAACCGTATTCCAACTATAAAGACGACCGTATAAATCACAATTACTCGCATTGTTAGCGTAACACTGACCAAGATTACCATCGGCGCCAGCCCAATTCAAATTCTCAGCCATCCAAGTCTGAGTACCAATAGCAACGGTACGATAAACACGGCCATCACGAGAATCGGTAAAAGAACCATAAGTTATATCGGGATTAAATGGCAATACAAAGTTTGCCCTAATCGTTGCATTCGAGCTTAATCTAACTGTTGTATTTGCATTATTCGCATGGCCAAGTATAGCCGTACCGCTTACCACTGTCCAATTAACAAATCTATAACCACTAGCAGCAGTGGCAGATATACTGACAGGCGTTCCGGCGGCAACACTCTGTTGACCCGATGGTGTAACAATACCGCCCGCTGTTGGATTAACGTTAATCGTAAGCACAGGTTGCGCAAAGTTTGCCCTAATCGTTGCGTTTGAACTCAATGTGACCGTTGTATTTCTATTATTCGCGTTGCCAAATATAGCCGTACCACCTTCTACAGTCCAGTTGAGAAAACCGTAGCCGGATGCCGGAGTAGCTGATATATTAACCACTGCTCCGGAATCATGGCTTAATCCGCTTATGGGGGTGAAAGTGCCGCCAGCTTCCAAATTTCGGTCTATCGTTAATGTAAACATTCGCTGAAAGTTTGCCCTAATCGTTGCGTTTGACCTCAAAATGACTTCAGTATCTTCATCATTTGCGTTGGTGAGCGTTGCTGTTCCCTCCTCCACGGTCCAGTTGTGGAATCTATATCCCGGAGCGGGAATGTTCGTGGCGGTAGCTGATATATTTACCACTGTTCCTGAGTCGTGGCTTAGCCCACTCTCGGGGGTGAGCGTGCCGCCGATAGTTGGGTTGCTCTCAATCGCCATCGTGAACAGCCGCTGAAAATTCGCTCTAATCGTTGCGTTTGAACTCAGGATAACCTCGGTATTTTTATCATTTTCATCGGTGAACGTTGCAGCCTCGTTTGGTGTTGCCGTCCAGTTGACGAATCTGTATCCGGGCGTTGGTTCATCGGCAGGGGTTGCCGATATATTAAACACTGTACCGGAATCACGAGTTATAGGGCTTGTATACGCTGTCTCATCGACCAACACCGTGCCGCCAATAGTCGGATTGTTGTTGATTGTCATCGTATACGTCCTTTGGAAGTTTGCCACGATTATCACGTTGGTATTTATGATAACCATTGTGGTTGGGCTGCTTCTGTCGGCAAATTGGGCTGTGCCGTCGCTTAGTGTCCATTCGATGAATCTGTATCCGTTCGCTGGTATGGCTCTTATACTGATTGGCGTTCCGGCTTCATGAAATTCCGCGCTCGCTGGGATAACGGCGCCGCCGATTTCCGGCGAGCGTATGAGTGTTAGCGTATGGAAGCCGGATGAAATTAATTCGAAATTGGCGGTTAGCGTCAGATTGTCGTCCATGGTGACAGTCACTATTCTATTTGCGGATTCCGACGCTCCCGACCATCCGGTGAATAGATAGCCCTCCGCTGCTGTAGCCGTTACTGTGACTTCTGTGCCGTGCAAGTAGTTTGTCATATCCGGCTCGCGCGTCACGGTACCGCCGGTTGCGAGATTTCTTTCAACCGTTAGCGTATGGTAATAGCTAATCTCGTTTAACAGGAAATTGGCAGTTAGCGTCATGTTGCTGTCCATGGTGACCGTTATTTCTGCTTCTTCAGATTCCGACGCTCCCGTCCACCCTACAAATGTGTAGCCTTCCGCCGGGTTAGCTGTTACGGTGACTTCTGTGCTGTGCGGGTAGCTTGTCAAATTCGGTTCGCGTGTCACGGAACCGCCGACTGCGGGAACTATGTCGATTGTCAGTGTACGGTGGTCTGACGGGATCGGCTCAAATAAGGCGGTTATCGTGGTGTTTCCCGTCATGGTGATTACCACGGATGATGTCGCCGGGAGCGATTCATCCGACCATCCTATAAATCGGTATCCTTCCTCTGGTGTGGCCGTTAGGGCGACTTTCGTGCCGTTTTGGTAGCTTGTCGCATGTGGGTCGCGTGATACGGCGCCGCTATTTTCGGGCGACACGCCGGTTGTGAGCGTACGCATCGTAGGCTGATTGGAGAAGTTGTTGCCATTATTGGCACCGTCATCGCTACATCCTGCTATCCCCATCACCAAAATTACCGCTAAAATTGCCATCCAAATCTTGCTTATAACTGACATTTTTCCCTTCTTCATAAAAATCCTTCCGTTAAATTATGGTTAATACTACAATTTCTATATTCCCGCCAAAATCGGGCAGATACGCGGGTCTGCCCCACGGGTTCTCTGTATATTTGTATGACGCTTGATATTTCCCGCCCCTCCCTTTCTTAAAAAAATAGATACTCAAACGACTTCCCATACATCCCAACCAGTGCCAACGCGTCTGACTCCAAAAACGCCCCCGATTCCGAGCGTAGCCGGTATTCCTGCCGGGTTATCCCTAATTTTTTGGCTACGTATTCCTCCGTGTACCCGCGCTGAATCCGTTCGGCGTCTAAATTGGAATACATTTCAGAGCTCCTTTTCCGCATGTTTTTAGCAAAATGCTAAATATCACGTTAAAATAATAGCATGTCGCTAACAAAGTCAATAGTTTTATCAAAACAATTAGTAAAACATTTCGACCGTATTCAAAAAGAATGTATATTTTTTAGGGACAGGAGAATTTTAAATGAGTTTATCGTTAGGCCAACGGATTGTAAAATACAGAAAAAAAGCGGGTTTTAGCCAAAAAGGCTTGGCTGAGGCGGCCGGAGTTACACCTACCGCTCTTAATTACTATGAAAAAGGCAAGCGTGAGCCTAATATTTCGATAATAAAGAATATTGCGAAAGCGTTGGACATTACGGGCGATGCCTTATTAGGTATAGAGCCACAGCCCGACTTGATTATCCAAAACCGTGACGAATACACTTTCCTCCACACCTTCCGCACCCTGAACGATCTTGGTCAAAAGCGAGCCTTGGAAAACGTGGCTGATTTATCCGAAGTTCCAAAATACGCTAACCGCGGTGTGGTTTGATCTTCTTGTCAATGCTGGTGTGGGATGCGTTGGGCCACTAACCCGCCGCTACCAACATCAAACCCCTACCGGGGTTTTGCCGAATACCCCAACCCCAAAAGAATGAACATCGTCCTCTCCACTCATACAAGCCTTTGTTGTCCCAAACTTTACGGAGTTTCGGGGGGTGAGGCGGGCGACACATTTTAAAAAAAGGTTTTAAAAAAGGATTTTTTTAAAAAAAGGTAAAATCTTATGAGACGGCAGTGATAAAATTTTTGATTTCAGAGCGTTTCTCTCTGCTCGCCGTCTCGCGTCGCCGTCCCCACCCTAAAATCGTCCTCAAAACCCGTAAATTAGCCGTTTTTGTGTTTTTGTTAAAAAAAAAATAAAAAAACTTGCACATCTTGAACACGTATTAGTATTATTAGAATAGGAAAATGTATTGAAATGTGTAAGAGTGGGTTACAATGGAGGCTTTGTGACTAATTTTATCGGCGGCTACGATTATACCGTTGATGCCAAGGGCAGAGTGAACGTTCCGGCTAAGTTCCGGAAGGCGCTTTCCCCGGAGGCGGAGGAGACGTTTGTTGTCGTACGCGCGTCCAACAGCAGCCTTCAGGCTTTTCCCAAAGATGTTTGGGATGAGCGTTATGCGAAAATTTCGGCGCTTCCCAAGACGCCGGAGCATGTCAAATTTTTGCGTGTTTTGTCCAATACTTCGACAATTTCCGCGCTTGACGTGCAAGGGCGGATTATGCTTACGCCGTCTCTCATGGAATATGCTAAGATTGCCAAGGATGTGAAAATAATAGGTGGGCCCGGTTATATAGAGTTGTGGGACGCTGTGGGTTACAGGGAATATGAGGCTGATACGGATGATCAGCTTTTTGATAAGATGTGGCATTCGGTCGAGGAACAGTTGGCAGAGCAGTTGGTTAAATCATGAGTGGTGCGGAGTATCATGTTCCCGTGCTGCTTGAAGAAGTTTTGAAATTGTTTGTTGATGGCGATGGCGTAACGGTATCGTCACCAAATAGTGGCGCTAATGGCGGTACGTCCGCCGGTAACGGCACCGTGACGCCGTCATCAATAAAAAATGGCCGCAGGGTGTATGTTGACGGCACACTTGGCGGTGGCGGCCACTTTCGGGCGATTGTCGATGCGCTATCGCGCGGCGGGTGGGCGGAAAACGCGGTTGTGATAGGGATTGATAGAGACCGGGAAGCGGTTGAAAACGCGCGGCGGGTGGATTTTGGCGAGGTTAAGCCGAGAATTATCATAGAGCAGGCGCGGTTTTCGGAGTTTGATTTTGTTTTGGACGCATATAATATAGAAAGAGTGGATGGGCTGTTTGTTGATTTGGGGGTATCGTCGCGGCAGATAGATGTTCCCGAGCGCGGGTTTATGTATATGAAAGACGCGCCGCTTGATATGAGAATGGATCAGGGCGGCGGGGTGACGGCGGCGGAGTTTTTGGAGCGGAGTGACGAGGGCGAGCTCGCGTCGGTGTTTGAGATGTATGGTGAGATTAGGAACGCGCGGAGGATGGCGGGTGTCATTAAGGGGTATATGAGGAATAAAAAAATCCTCACGTCCGCCGATCTTTGGGACTGCGTTAAGCGAGAGTATGGCGCGAATGTGAAGATACAGGTTGTAGCCAAACTCTTTCAGGCGTTGCGCATTGCGGTCAATGGCGAGTTTGAAGAATTGCGGACGTTCCTTGATAAGTCGATAAATCGATTAGCCGAAGGCGGAAAAATAGCGATTATATCGTACCATTCACTTGAGGACCGGATGGTGAAAGATTTTTTTAGGACGGCGGAGGAAGCGTGCGTATGCCCGCTGGGCCATCCCGTTTGTATTTGTGATAAGACCGTATTATTGAAGCGCGTCAACAGAAAGGCCGTAATGGCCTCGGCTGAAGAAATAAGGCGCAACCCAAGGTCGAGAAGCGCGCGTCTACGGGTTGCCGAGCGTATGAGTTATTGAAGTAGCAATTAAATATTACGTCCACACCATCCGACGACTGTACTTAAAGCAGTGATGTCGCCGGACGGGCGGTGAGGCAATGGTTTAATCATGGGTAATAAAAAACGGACAATTTTCATGAAAAAAAACGGGGAAAAAGGCCAACCTGTAGTACGTCTGCGTAGCATGTTAATAGGTTTAGGCGTGCTCGTTGTGAGTATTGCCGGTCCGCTTGCCTTGGTGTGGAAGCAGTCCTACATCAATCAGGCGTCGATTCGGCTTGAATATCGGGCAGACACGCTCGCCGCGTTGAATCGCGAGATTACCGCGCTTAATCTTGAACGCACACGTCTCGAATCGACGCCGCGCATAGAGCGCGTTGCGCGGACGCGTGGGTTTGAGTATCCGGCTCCGGGACAGATTGTGGTTGTGGAAGTTAAAACGCCGCGGCGGAGGGACGAGGGATGGACTGCCGGTTTTCTCTCCCGTGTCAGGCAATCTCTATCCGGGAAAAGCGGATAAGTGAGCCGACAGAGGGATAAGGTAAGGCTTTATGTTGTCTCGGCATTGCTCGCGATTGCTTTGCTTGCGGTGACGAGCAAGTTGTTTACGATACAGATTATTGACGGCAAGAGATACGCGCTTAGGAGTAGAGAACAGGTTCAGAAGCCGCGGATCGTACATGCTAAGCGCGGCAGCATATACGATCGCAAAGGGCAGCAGCTTGCCGTAAGTGTTCCGGGGCGGATGGCGGTGAGCCTCGACGCGCTTGGCATTGAAGGAAAGGGGCAGGCGACTCTGCAGCGCATATACCCGATGGGCGACTTGGCGGGACCGGTGCTTGGGTATGTGGGCAGAGACGGTTATGGACTCGGCGGGGCCGAGTTTACGTTCGATCACTTTCTTCGCGGAGAAGACGGCTGGGAAATGGTGCATAGGGACGGAAAACAGAGGACATACAGAAAAATCGGGCTGCCCGGCAAGGCCCCGAAAGACGGCAGCGATGTCTATTTGACCATCGATGTCGCTCTGCAAAAAATTGTCCAATCGTCCCTCAAGCAAGCCGTTGAGAATCTGAACGCGAGAGGCGCGATGGCAATAGTGATGGATCCTCGCACAGGCAAAATATTGGCGATGGCGAACGAACCGTCGTTTAATCCCAACGTAACCTCATCGTTTACATTAGCCGAAAGGCGGAATGCTTGCATCAGTCAAATATTTGAACCGGGCTCGACTTTCAAAACAATGACCGCGGCCGTGGCGCTTGAAGAAAAAATGTATGGCGAAAACGATCTCATAGATGGCAACAACGGTGTGTTTGAAATTCATGGAGAAGTGATAAGAGACGATGTGCCGCAAGGTATGATTACATTCACGCGCGCGCTTGCCGTATCGAGCAACGTGGGCTTCGCGCAAATCGCAAACGGTTTTAGAAACGATCAATTCTATCGATACAGCAGAGACTTCGGATTCGGTACGCGGACCGGCATATCGTTGCCGGGTGAGGAGCAGGGAATTTTGCATCCGGTGCGCTCGTGGTCGGGACGTACAAGGGTAACGATGTCGTATGGTTACGAAGTCTCGGCGACGTTTTTGCAAATGATGATGGCCTATGCGGCTGTGGCGAATGGCGGCGTACTGCTATCGCCGATTATCTGTGAAAGAGTGGAGCGCAGAGATGGAACGATTGTAGAAACGGCATCCGTCAGGCCCGTGCGGCGTGTAATGTCCGAAGAGAATGCGGCAAGGCTTCGCGGAATGCTCTTGAACGCGGTAGAAGGCGGTACCGGCAGACGCGCGACCATACACGGAATAACTGTGGGCGGAAAAACCGGCACAGCAAGAAAGCCGGAAGCGGGCGGATATTCTCGGACGAGACACTGGTCGTCATTCATAGGCTTTCTGCCTGCCGACTCGCCGACGCTTCTGTGCGGTGTGGTGATAGACGAACCGGCAGGCGGTCTCGGCGGCGGCGCGGCGGCCGCGCCCGTGTTCAATAAAATAATCAGTCAGGCGCTGGCGCATCCGGAATTTGAATTTAGCGATAGAATTTTAATGTCGAGAACCGCCGCCGCGAGAGATGATACCGAAGACAGGCACGACAGAATATTCGAAAGAGTGAGTGTTACGCATCAGCTTGATTCTATAAAAATTGCGTTTAACGTGGAAGATACGGTAAGAATAGTGCCAAATGTTATTGGAAAAGATTTAAGGGATGCTTTCAATATAATGAATGCCGGTGGTATACCGGTGTATGCGATAGGAAGCGGCGTGGTGCAAAGGCAAAGTATAGCGCCTGGTGCGATATTGAAATCGGAAGCCGTATGTACGTTAACGACGAGATAATGGAGCGAAAATAGATGACATTTGATAAACTGTTAGATGCGTTAGGAACAAATGTAATTGACAAGGGGGGAATTGGCAATCCCGTTGTTAATGGCATTGTGTACGATTCCCGCATTGTCAAGCCAGGAGCGGTATATGTGGCGATCCCTGGAATGAAAGTTCATGGAGATATGTTTATCAAGCAAGCGGTTAAAGATGGCGCGGTTGCGGTGATTTCAGAAAATCGGCAGGAAAAATTGTCGGTGCCCTGGGCGGCGGTATCGGAAATTAGAGCGGTGCCTGGGATTTTTGGGCGGTTGTTGTGGGGGATTGATTTGGCAGAGATAACATCTGTCGGGATTACGGGAACAAACGGCAAGACTACGGTGTCGTACCTGTATAAAAATCTTTTTGACCGATTAGTTGGAGAGGAATGTTCGTGGATGTTTGGAACCGTCGAAAATAAATTAGGATTAGATGTTGTTGACGCAACTCACACAACGCCGGAATCTGTGGATATATTCAGATGGATGGATAGAACAAAAATTAAGCCGAAAGCTCTATCGATGGAAGTATCATCGCATTCGCTGAAATTGAAGCGGGTAGCGAGGATGGAATTTGATGTTGCGGTGTGGACTAATTTAACGCAGGAACATCTTGATTTTCATGGATCGATGGAAGAATATTATATGACTAAAAAATTGTTGTTTACAGATTACATTAAGATATGTGGAATCGGTGTTGTAAATATTGATGATGAATATGGGCGTAGATTATATGAAGAATTGAAAACAAGTAAAAAATTATTGACTTATGGCAGGAATGACGATGCCGATGTCAAAATAGTTGATTATAAATGCGGTTGGGACGGAACGACGGTAGTCGTTAATTATAAGTCGGACGAATTAGTTTTTACAAGTTCGCTGTGCGGATTTTTTAACGTGTATAACATGACCGCGATGATTTCCGGGGCGCTTGGGCTTAATATCGATACGAAAATAATTGCGGACGCGTTGGCAAAGACAAAAACGGTTTCTGGGCGGATGGACAGAGTTGATATGGATGCGCAATTTACGGTAGTGGTTGATTATGCTCATACTCCAGACGCTCTTGTCAATATCTTAAAAACCGCTTCCGATTTAACAGAAGGCCGCATGATTTGCGTTTTCGGTTGCGGCGGCGATCGTGACAAAACCAAGCGGCCGCTAATGGCCAAAGTCGTGGCGGAAAATTGCGACATGACGGTAGTCACGTCAGACAATCCGCGCACGGAAAGACCGGAAGCGATAATCAACGATATATTGCAAGGCATGCCGCTCGACTTCCCGCACTACGTTATTAAAGATCGTAGAGAAGCGATCAAATGCGCACTGCGCAACGCGCGAGCGGGAGACTGTGTCGTGATTGCCGGTAAGGGCCATGAGACGTATCAGGAAATTTCCAATACGCGTCATCACTTTGACGATAGAGAAGAAGCTGTTAAATTGTATAACGAATTGAGGAAAGATAATGCGGCGTAAGAAAAATTGCGATCAAAACGACAAAACAGCGCTTACGCTCGATTCGCTTATCAAGTGGGGCGGGGGAGTGTCTGAAATGTCGGAGAACGCCCGCAGGCGCAAGGTTAATACCGTGTGGAATGATTCGCGTAAAGTCGGCAAGGGCGATGTTTTTATCGCGCTACGCAGCGATACGGATGATGGGCATCGATATGTGGAAAACGCCGTTAAACAGGGAGCCGTTGCGGCTATAGTTGACAAAAAAGGAATAAAAGCGATTCCGGTTAAATATCATAACAAATGTATCATCGTTGCAGATACGTTAAAATCAATACAAAAAGCCGCCGCGCGTTATCGCAAGGAAATGGGATTGCTGGTTATTGGAATTACCGGCTCAAACGGCAAGACTACAACACGCAATTTTATCGCGGAGGTTTTGAAAAATTCATTTAAGGTCGGCGAGACATATACAAATTGGAATAATCATATCGGCGTACCGCAGAGCATTCTCAAATTTGATGGAGACGAGTGGATCGGAACGCTTGAAATGGGGGCCAATCATGTAGGGGAAATTAGTCCGTTAACAAAAATCTGCAAGCCTGATATCGCCGTCATCACAAATATCGGGTATGCTCATGTAGGTTTGTTTGGAGGATTGCTGAAAACTACCGAAGCCAAATTTGAAATATCGGAGGGATTGAGCAAGGATGGATTTATGTTGCTCAATGGTGATGACCGCAGGCTTGTGAAAGGTGCGGCAGAGCGCAATTTGAAGACGTTTTTCTTTGGAGTGTCGTCGAAGTGTGATGTGAGAGCGCGTAGTATTGATGTTGGTGAAAAAGGTGTTAGATTTTTTGTAGATGGAGATGAATATTATTTAACGATGCCGGGCAGGCATTTCATTTATTGCGCGCTCCCGGCTATTTACATCGCTAAAAGATGCGGGATGGATATCGATACTATCAGGCAGGCATTATCGTCACTAAAACCGGTATCGCTTCGCGGATTGTTAGAGAATAAAAAAGGAGTACGGTTTATTGTCGATTGCTATAACGCTAATCCATCGTCGATGAGTCATGCCATTAGATACTTGGCGGATGTAACGCCGAATAAAAAGAACAGGGTAGCGGTTGTTGGTGATATGTATGAACTGGAACAATATACGTCTAAACTCCATACAAAATTAGGTGAAGAACTTGTAAAATCGAATGTACAGAAAATCGTCGCCGTAGGAAAATTCGCAAGATATATTTCGGACGGAGCGATTAAGGCTGGGTTGTCCAAGAAAAAGATTTTTACGGCGCATGATTCGGATGAGGCTCTTGATATTTGTCGATCAATATTGACAAAGGGAGAAACGGTACTTCTCAAAGGGTCGCGCGGCATTGGTCTTGAAAAGATTTTTGAGGGTTTTTAATATAATGATGAAAAAAAACAACAATATCATAAACAAGACACCTGCCAAAGTTGCCGTTGTCGGGGCGGCTAAAAGCGGTATCGCAGCCGCTAAATACTTCCGTTCCATCGGGAGTGACGTTTTTATTAGCGACACTTGTTCACGCGAACGGCTTGATGAGATATTGGGTGAAAATAATTTGATAGACGAGGTGAAGAGCGAGGCGGGGCGGCATAGTGAAAAAATATTGGAATGTGAATTGGTAATTTTGTCGCCGGGTGTGCGTTCTGATCTTGATATTTTGAAAAAGGCGTCAATAAAAAATATCCCTGTGTGGTCGGAGATGGAACTTGGCTACCGGGTATCTAAGGCGCCGTTTTTAGCGGTGACCGGGTCATCTGGAAAAAGTACTACGGTTTCGCTTTTAGCATCGGCAATGAATGGCGCCGGTTTTGAAACCGTATTAATCGGCAACATCGGAACGCCGGTAATAAGCGTAACGCCGAGTTTATCCGAGAGCGCGGTAGTTATTGCTGAAGTTTCGAGTTTTCAACTTGAAACAATCGACCGATTTAAGCCGAAAGTGGCGGCGGTGATAAATCTTATGAAAAATCACCTCGACAGATATGATAGTGAGGAGGAATATTACAACGCCAAAAAACGTATTACCGAAAATTTAACACGGCAG
>JAITUP010000080.1 GCA_031286265.1 Chitinispirillales bacterium
TAAACGGAAGACGTGTTTTGCGTACTAACGCGAACGCTGCTGAAACGTCTAAAAGCATATCACGCCCAAGTCTTGCGCCTGGTGTCTATTTGTTGGCTGTTAAAGGCGCAAACGGTCAGAGCTTCACAAGCCGACTGATTCACAGCGGAGGCGGCTTGAACATTAACGTATCGTTTGGGGATAATAACATGTTTTCCGCTTCACCGTCGGTAGCGGGTCTTTCGCGGCAAGCTATGGCTGAAGAAACAGAAGAATGGACCATAACTGTTTCCGAGCCCGGTTATGCCGACTCTGTTTATACGTTGACTGTTGTTGAAGGCTTGAACCCGTTGCAGGAGATAGAGCTGGAGAGGATTGTTGAGATTATTGAGATTGATACCGCTTATATACCGTTTACCGTGAACGTAGCCGCTAAAGTTAGGGCGGTGCTTATGGATGGCTCGGATGCTATTTTGGCTGATTTTGGAACAACAGTAGTTGAAGCCGGCGAGATGTTTTCTCTTGAGATCCCGCTTAACCATTCGTTTATGCTTGTTAGAGGGTGGACTATAACTGTTTCCGCGGATGGGTATGTTGATTCTACTTATACGCTGAACATTGTTAAGGGGTGGAACAATGAGCAGGTGATTACTTTGATTCCGGTACCTAAGATTGCTCATGTACCGTTTGTTGTAAACGTCGACGCTACCGTCGAGGCGACACATGACGGAAACGATCCTGTGTCTATAAACGCGACTGCCGGCGGAGTGGCGGATACCCTTAAAATCCCGCTTGATAGCGATTCTATGGAGTGGACTATAACTGTATCAGCAGAGGGGTATGTTGATTCTACTTATACGCTGGATGTTGTTGATGGTGTGAACGATGTGCAGAATATTACTTTGAGAATCAAACCGGATGGTGGTGAATTGACACCCGGCGGTCAGTTTAATCCGAGCATAACCTATGGTTCTTTTACTGATTCTCGTGACGGTCAAACTTATCGTACTGTTACTATTGGTACCCAGACTTGGATGGCCGAAAATTTGAATTATGCTACTTCTGGTAGTTGGTGTTACGATGATGATTCTGCTAATTGTGATTTATATGGTCGTCTTTATGACTGGTCTATGGTTATGGGTTTTGCTTCATCTTGTAATACTGAAGAATGCGCAGATCAGATTCAATCTCCTCATCGTGGTATTTGTCCTGCTGGTTGGCATGTTCCTTCTGATGCTGAGTGGACGACATTGGTTAATTTTGTTGGTGGTAGTAGTACAGCTGGTACCCGGTTGAGGGCTTTGACTGGTTGGGAACCTCGGTCTGGTACTCTTATTCCCGGTACTGATGTTCACGGTTTTTCGGCGTTGCCCGGCGGCAACCGCAACACCGATGGCGATTTCTGGAATGTCGGCACGTACGGCTACTGGTGGAGCGCCACGGAGGGCGGTGCGACTGGCGCTTGGAACCGGAACATGATCTCGGGCACCATCAGCGTGAGCAGGTACGGTTGGGACAAGAGAAGTGGGCTATCGTTGCGCTGCGTTCGCTAAGGACTGAAGCGGCATTGCGTAGCAAAGCCGCCACCCCGAGCCGCGTTTTTTTGCGGCACGGGGTGTTGTTTTGATTTTGATTTTTACCCCATCCGGGGTTTTGCCGAATGCCCCGCCAACGCCCAGAATGAACATCGTCCTTCCCGTTCAGTCGACCCTTTGTTGTCCCTAATTTTACGGAGCGGTATCGGGGGGTTAGGCGACACATTTTAAAAAAAAGGTTTTTTAAAAAATGCCTGCATCTCTGGGTCGCATCCCTTGCGGGATGCGTGGGAGAATTTTTGTGGCACCGGTTGCTACCAAGCGTTGCATCCCTTGCGGGATGCACCCTAAAACCCATATGCTAAAATCAAAAAACAACATCAAATGTAGAGGGCTGTCTCAAAACAAGGGCAGACACACGGGTCTGCCCCTACAAACCGTGCAAAACGCGACATCTGTAGGGGCGACCCCTTTTGAGACAGCCCCGCTTTTGCAACATTCCCCAACCCTGCCCGAATGAACATCGCCCTATCCATTCAAACGACCCTTTGTTGTCCCAAACATTATCGAGTTATGTCAAAGGGCTCGGCGGACCTTTTAAAAAAAATGGTTTTAAAAAAAGCACCCTAATTCTAATGGAAAATTTGGGATTAGTTTTAGATTATCTTCTTCCTGTTATTTTTTGATTAATGGTTGGGGTAGCTCCAAAATCTTTTAATATCACCACGTCCCGGCTTTTTCCGGTCGGACGATATTAATCCTCTCACTCTCTTCTTCTATTTCTATCAGATACATCCCATTCGCAACCGCTAACTCACGTGCATCGTTATCAAAGTTTACACCTGCAATGGCGGCATACATGGTTTTGCCTGTCATGCCTGTTATATTTTGCTTTTTCCGTAGCAATTCTAAGCGTTTCAGATGTCTTTCCACCCATTTTAGCGATGTTTGAGTTTTTACTTCTACAACCATGACATCCGTACAATTTTCGAGCAATAAGTCCACTTCCGCAAGGGTACTATTGTCTGGGTTGGAGTATTTCCTCCTGGGTGACGCTATATTAAAATTATGCCCCAGTTCGTTCATTTTTTCTTTTACCCCGGGGATTATGATCATTTCGACAATTTCGCCGATACTGTTGTTCAGGCCGCCTACGTTTTTGGTTACGCGGTCCACGTTTTTGGTCACGCGGTCTACGGTTTTTGATAAAGCGTCTAGACTTTTCTTCAATTCTTTTCCCGCCAAGTCCGCTTCTTCCTTTGCCAGATCTGCTTTTCTCCGGGTTTCAGCCAGTTCGCGCTCCGTTTCTTTTCGGCGTTCTTCTCGTTCACTGTCCCATTTTTTCTGGCGTTCTTCCCGCTCACGATCCCACTTCTTCTGGAGTTCCCCCCGTTCATGATCCCATTTTTTCTGGAGTTCTTCTGACTCTTTCCGGCTTTCCGCAATTGAAATTCCAATTTGGGCCACAATATCACGTAATTCCGCCATAGTTGCCATAATATCCGCCTTTCGTTAAATTTAAGCCGCATCTACCTATATAATATAATAAAAGTCATGGCTATTCACCAAATAAAAAAAATTAATCAATGCCAAAATGAGTTGGAAGGGCAAAAATCAATCCATTTTAGATAATATTTTTTAATTGTCGAAAAATGTCCCTACAGATATTCCCGCAGATATTTTCCTGTGGCGGATGTTCGGTTTTTGATGATATGTTCGGGTGTTCCGCAAGCGATTATTGTTCCGCCGCCGTCGCCGCCTTCAGGGCCTAAATCAATTATATAGTCCGCGCATTTTACCACGTCGAGATTGTGTTCGATGATTATTACCGAGTTACCTTTGTCGACCAGTTCTTGTATAACACACAAGAGCATTTGGATGTCTTCAAAGTGAAGACCGGTTGTCGGCTCGTCGAGGATATACAGCGTTTTGCCGGTTGCCCGCTTTGTGAGTTCGGAAGCCAATTTCATTCTTTGAGCTTCGCCGCCGGACAGTGTGTTTGCGGGCTGGCCTAATCTGATGTAGCCTAATCCGACTTGCGATAGCGTTTGCAGACGTTGTTTTATCGCCGATATGTTATCGAAAAATGTCAACGCTTCATCTACGGTCATACCCAAAACATCGGCAATTGTTTGCCCTTTATATAACACTTCCAAAGTTTCACGATTATACCGCTTGCCGCCGCATGTTTCGCATTGAACGTATACGTCCGGCAAGAAGTGCATTTCTATGCGTAATTCCCCGTCGCCCTCGCAAGTTTCGCATCTGCCGCCTCTTACGTTGAAGCTGAAACGTCCCGGAGTGTATCCGCGGATTTTGCTTTCCGGGAGCATGGTGAACAGGTTTCTTATGGGGTCGAAAGTTTTGGTGTATGTCGCCGGATTTGACCGCGGTGTACGGCCGATAGGAGACTGGTCGATGTCGATCACTTTATCGAGATTTGACAGTCCTGATATGCTTTTGTGCGGCAGGGCCGTTACTTTTGATTTGTACAGTTTTTTTTGCAGCGACGGGTATAGCGTCTGATTGACGAGCGAGCTTTTCCCCGATCCCGATACGCCGGTTACGCAGACGAGCATCCCAAGCGGAAACTCTACATCAACGCCCTTTAAATTATGCCCGGATGCCCCTGTGATTTTTATTGATGTTCCGTTGCCCGGCCGTCTTTTTGGGGGGATGGGGATCGAGCGTTTTCCGGAGAGGTAGAGGCCGGTTAGCGATTTTTTTGATTTCACTATGTCGGCCGGTTTCCCACACGCTACAAGCTGTCCGCCGTGTACCCCCGCGCCTGGGCCTATATCGATCAGGTGATCCGCGGCCATGATTGTTTCTTTGTCGTGTTCGATGACGATGACGGTGTTGTCGAGATCGCGCAACGCCGTTAATGTCGCGAGCAGCCGCGCGTTGTCGCGTGGGTGCAGGCCGATGCTCGGTTCGTCCAATATATACAATACGCCCGTTAGCCTCGATCCTATTTGTGTGGCAAGGCGTATGCGCTGGGATTCGCCGCCCGATAGCGTTGACGCGGTTCTGCCGAGCGTGAGGTATGACAGGCCTACGTCGTTTAGAAATCCGAGCCGCTGTAAAATTTCGCGGGTGATGGGTTTTGAGATTTCTTTGGCGTGTCCTTGGGGGTTATATTTTTTGAAAAAATTCAGCGCGGTTTCTATTGACATGTTTGATATTTCGGCGATGTTTTTACCGGGCGAAGACGGGGAACCCGCAATCAATATTGCTAAGACTTGTTTTTTGTACCGCGTTCCCTTGCAGCCCGGGCAGTTTTTTTGCGACATGAAACGCTCTATCCAACGCCTGATGTCTTCCGAGCTTGTTTCTTTGTGCCGGCGCAGCAAATTTGGAATGACGCCTTCAAAAGCCCGGTTGAAGCGGAAGTAGCTCTTGCCTTCTTTACTTTCAAATTTAGCTTCAATTTTTTCCGCCCCGCTTCCGTAGAGGAGTACGTTTTTGTGTTTTGCGTCTAATGATTTGTATGGGATATCCATCGGTATTTTGTAGTGTTTGCATACTGCGTGCATCATCTGGTTGTTCCATCCGCCGTCTATATAGGCGCCGTTCCAGGGGATTATCGCGCCGCCGAGCAAAGTTTCCGTTTGATCTGGGACAACAAGGTCGGGGTCAATTTCCAAGAGGAAGCCAAGCCCTTGACAATCTTCACACGCTCCCATCGGGCTGTTGAACGAGAACATCGCCGGCGTTGGGCGGTCGCAGCTAATGCCGCATATCGGGCAGGCAAGGCGTTGTGAAAACAATAGCTCGTTTTTGTTGATGACGTCAATAATCACCGTTTCCTCCGCGCTTGCCGCGAGTGCGGTTTCGAGCGATTCGGCAAGGCGCAAAGCGATGGCGGGGGAGTTGACTAATCTGTCAATCACTACCTCTATCGTATGTTTTTTGTTAGCGTCCATTGGGATGTCGTCGTCGATTCCGTATATTACTTTATTGACGCGCACTCTGACGTATCCGTTTTTTTGCAGTTTGGCTAACAGTTCCTTGTGCGTGCCTTTGCGGTTGTTGACTATCGGTGCAAGGATTTGGAATTTCGCTCCTTCGTCGAGCGCGAGGATTCTGTCGGTCATTTCCTGTATTGATTGCCGTGCGATTATGCGTCCGCACTTGTAGCACGTCGGCGTTCCGACCCTCGCGTATAGCAAGCGCAGGTAGTCGTGGATTTCCGTGATTGTCCCTACGGTTGAGCGCGGGTTGTGGCTTGATGTTTTCTGTTCGATGGATATTGCCGGAGACAGCCCGTCGATTTGGTCGACATCCGGTTTTTCCATCAGCCCTAAAAACTGTCTCGCGTAGGCTGACAGCGATTCAACGTATCGCCGCTGGCATTCCGAATACAATGTGTCGAACGCGAGGGATGATTTGCCTGACCCAGACAGCCCCGTGATTACCGTCAAGCTGTTGCGCGGTATTGTCACATCAATATTTTTCAGATTATGGACGCGCGCGCCCTTTATTTCTATGTTTCGCATTTTTAAATATCTCTGTGGTACATTTCATACGCCTCATTCACCGCCGCTTTGACCCTGTCGTCTTTGAACGGTTTGGACAGGCACGGGCATTTTATGGTTCTGTTGATTCTGATAAGCGTATGTTTCGGATCGTATCCGAATCCGGTCATTAGCGCGAGTTTATTCGGGTACCCTCGCTCTTTTACGGAGCTGATGAACTCGTAGCCGTCCATTTCGGGCATGGCGATGTCGGTTATCACCAGGAAATACGCCTGTTTTTCCAACTCCTCAAGCGCCTGCTTTGCCGATGGCACCGCCGTTATTTCCCACCCCATCAGCTCGAGTTTTATGGTCAGGATTTCGAGTATATCGACTTCGTCGTCGACTACCAGTATGCGCCTGTTTTTTTCTTTTAAGGTGTTCATAGTTAAGTTTTATCCGCCAAACAGGTATGTGATAACGGCTTTTTGTACGTGCAGCCGGTTTTCCGCTTCTTCGTATGCGACGCTATTTGCGGAATCCAAAACGCCGCCCGTGATTTCTTCCCCGCGTTTTGCCGGCAGGCAGTGCGAGACCAGTACGTCTTTCGGCGCGCGCGCGATTAGCGCTTCGTCTACCTGATAGCCGCGGAACGCGGCTCTGCGTTTTTCCGCTTCGGCTTCCTGCCCCATGCTTGCCCACACGTC
Source organism: Chitinispirillales bacterium (assembly GCA_031286265.1). Taxonomy (GTDB): domain Bacteria; phylum Fibrobacterota; class Chitinivibrionia; order Chitinivibrionales; family Chitinispirillaceae; genus GUT77. The sequence goes on from JAITUP010000080.1 coordinate 6,679, forward strand.
GGTGTATATGACGTCGGCCTGCTCGACGGCGGCATGGAGGTCGTTTGTGACGTTTGTCTCACCGCCTGTTTCTTCGCATATTTTTTTGCATTTTTCTGTCAGGCTGGCATCGGGTTCGTAGCCTTTTGGGCATGCCGCCGTGAAACTGTACCCCAATTTCGCGCATAACGCCATGATGGAGTTGCACACGTTGTTCCCGTCTCCCACGAAGACCGCGTTCAGCCGTTTTCCGGGCCGCGCTTCGAGCATGGTGAGGCCAAACGCCAGCGCCTGGCAGGGGTGGCACCAATCGGTCAGCGCGTTTATCACCGGTATGCCGCAGGCTCCGGCTAAGCGCGTTACGGTACCGTGGGCGTATGTGCGCGCCACGACGAGGTGTACGATGCGTTCGAGGTTGCGCGCTATGTCTTCCACGCTTTCACGCGTGTCCATGCCCACGGATTCGTCGGGGAGGTAGATAACGTGTCCGCCGAGCTCATGGATGGCCGTCTCAAAAGAGACGCGCGTTCTGAGCGATGGTTTTTGGAAAATAAGTACGCCCGTTTTGCCTGCAAGCGTCTTTTTCTCCACCGTGCCGCGCTCTTTCTTGTGTTTTGCGGCAAGGTTGAGGATGCCTCGGAGTTCCTCCGGGGAGTACTCAAGCAGTGTCAGAAGATCTTTTTTACGCATAGTTCGTAAGATAGTTTTAATATGATTTGATTATTAAACGTATTATTGCTATATTATAGTAGTGGGCGGTCCACCGGACCGTCCGCCGCTATCTTAATGGTAAAGATAATATCGTGGCACGGCGATAGCCAAATTTTTTATGCCTCGGATATTGATTTTATGTTTATTTTACAAAAAAGTTATTTTTTTCTGCGCGAGAAAAAAAAACATAGTATATTTTAAGTGAATTTGAAAAACGGTAAAAATAATTTTCACAAAGCCCATCGGCTATGGGGAGGTTTTTATGGAAATCACAGAAGTTCGGATTTCTTTGCGCAATGAAGAGAAGCTTAAGGCGTTTGCCAGCATCACGCTTGATAGTTGTCTTGTCGTTAGGGGGCTGAGGGTGATCAACGGCTCCAACGGGTACTTCGTGTCCATGCCGAGCAAGCGCAGGCGTAACGGGATGTATCAGGATATCTTCCACCCGATCAACAACGAGACTAGAAAATTGATTGAGGACAAGGTCCTCGACGCGTTTGAGGCGGAGTTGAACAGGATGGAGAATATGGAGTATTACGAGGCGGACGGCCGTGAAGATAACGACTTAGATGACTAAAACAGGCTCGCCGCGCCCTATGGGGCGCATACTTCTATGAGGTGAAAATGAAAAAATGTGCATTTTCCCCTTGACATCCTAAATACCCCGTTAGTATTTTAAACGTTCTAATATTATTTTACCCCCCGCGCCCCATAAAAAAGGCGCGGGGACACACAAATCTATGAGGGTTACGAATTATGGCTAGAAAAAAGATTATTGCCGGTAACTGGAAGATGAACACCACCGCAAGCGAGGCGGCAGCCCTCGCAAAAGATGTGGTCGGGGCGGTGAGCGGCGCGGCGGACGTAGATGTCGTCGTATGCCCGCCCTACGTAAACCTGTCGGCGGTCGCGGAAGCGATCAAGGGCTCAAACGTGAAGCTCGGCGCGCAGGACGTGCACTGGGAAGCCAAAGGCGCGTTCACCGGCAAGGTGAGTTGCGACATGCTCAAGGCGGTCGGCGTGGATTACGTCATAATCGGTCATTCCGAGCAGCGCCAGTACTTCGGCGAGACGAACGAAACGGTCAACAAAAAGACAAAGGCGACCCTCGCGGCGGGTCTTATCCCCATAGTATGCGTGGGCGAAACCCTCGAAGAACGCGAGAGCGGCAAGATGGACGGTGTCTTGGAGAGCCAGACCAAGGGCGGGTTCGACGGCATCAGCGCGGCCGACGCGGCGAAGTGCGTCGTCGCCTACGAGCCGGTCTGGGCGATTGGCACCGGCAAAACCGCCACGTCGCAACAGGCGAACGAGGCGCACATATTTATAAGAAGCATTTTATCGAAGCTCTACGGCACAGATACCGCCGGAGCGATAAGAATTCAATACGGCGGCAGCATGAAGCCGGATAACGCGAAGGAGCTTTTAGCTCAAAGCGATGTAGATGGCGGTCTGATAGGCGGCGCGGCGCTGAAAGCGTCGGATTTTGCCGGAATCGTACAGCCTAAATAATTTTATGCAGCGGCGGTGCGGCGGCATAATGTATTATTGTATGGAGGCGGTATATTGATTTTAATCTTTTAATACAGGAAACTGGCGGGTGTTATTATGATTTTTGGGATTTTATTATTTCTGTTCATCGTCGTGTGTATTTTTCTGTGTCTTCTGGTCCTGATCCAGTCCGACAAGGGCGGCGGGATCTCGGGCGCTATCGGTGGGCTTAGCGGGGCAAACAGCTTTCTTGGCTCCCAGGACACGGCCAATGTTTTGACGAAAGGAACGTACATTTTCGGCGGCGTTTTCCTTACACTTTGCATACTGATGACGTTTTTCGCGCCGGGCGGTAGCGGTCGTTCAGTCCAGTCCGGGTTGCAAAGGAGGGCCGAGGGTATGCAGGCGATTACCTCCGTCCCCGTGTCAGCCAGCGGGGTGCCGGTGTTCGTGGACGACGATGCCGACGAGGCGGAAGCCGCAGCGCCAGGTACACCGGTGATAATTTACGAAGAAACCATTGGGGTTGAGGGCGCGGCGGACGCAGAATAAAGATATCGCGGTCGTGGTGAAATTGGTAGACACGCTACTTTGAGGGGGTAGTGGGCGTATGCCTGTGCCGGTTCGAGTCCGGCCGACCGTATTTTGTTTGATCCCACGATTAAATATTGCGCTAATATGAACGATCTCTATCAGCATGATATGATTTTAGCCGCGCAAGGCGCGGTGCGCATAGCCGGGGTTGATGAGGCCGGTCGTGGGCCGTTAGCCGGGCCGGTGGTAGCCGCCGCTGTCGTCCTGAACCTCTCCGAACCGATAGACGGCATAAACGATTCCAAAAAAATATCCGAAAAACGCAGAGAGGCCCTGTACGAACAAATCATCCAAAAAGCACAAAAATACGCTACAGGAATATCATCGCCCAAAGAAATAGACGAAATAAACATACTGCAAGCGACATTTTTGGCGATGAAACGGGCGATTGAGGCAATAAATGGTTTCTATGATTTTTTATTGATTGACGGAAATCAGTACGTAGCCGGATTATCAAAAGACAATCAAAGGAGCCTGACGGGCGGAGACGCAAAAAGCGCGTCGATAGCCGCCGCGTCAATCGTGGCAAAAGTCACAAGGGATCGTATGATGGGAGAGTATCATAACCAATACCCGCAATACGATTTTGGTAAACATAAAGGATACGGGACAAAAAAACATCGCGAGATGATAACACAACATGGTTTGTGTGAAATTCATCGCAAAACTTTCTTAAAGTCATTTTTTTAACAAAGGATTATATACTCATGGCCACCGTAAAACCATTCTCCGGCTACCGTTTCACGCTCAAAACTCCCGGTGATTTAGGGGTTTTCTGCGCACCCCCCTACGATATGATCGACGACCCGATGATTGATCAGCTATACGACAAACACCCAAACAACGTCGTCCGCATCACCCAAAACCGCCGCGAACCGGCCGATATCGCCAATAAAGACAGGCATGTCCGCGCGTCCCGTTTTTTCAACGACTGGATCGCCCAAAAAATCATAACTCAGGACGATGCCGATTCTATCTATATATATTGCCAGCAATTCACCGTCAATCAAAACGGAATTTCCGTAACCCATAAGCGCATCGGTATCTGCCTGCTCGTCAAATTAGTCGACTTCGACCGGCAAATCGTATTTCCACATGAATACACCTTATCCGGCCCGAAGCAGGACCGATATGAACTGATGGAAACGACAAACGCCAACACAGGCCAAATTTTTGGGCTCGCCACAGACGATGACGCTAAGCTCTACAACCTCATCCACGTAATTATGGAGAAGGCCGCGCCGATAGGTACGTTTACAGATGAAAACGATGTCACCCATACGTTGCACAGATGCACCGAGGCCACCTACATCAATCAAACGATAGAATTGATGAGAACGCGCAATATCCTGATTGCCGACGGCCACCACCGTTACGAGACCGCGCTGCGTTTTTACAAGGATCGGGGCGACGAAGCGTTTTCACACGTGATGATGACGCTTGTGTCTATGGCCGATCCCGGGCTTGTTATCCGCCCGTTCCATCGATTGGTGCGTAAGAGCGATCAAGGCAGATCCGTAGATGACATGAAAGAGGCGCTTGGCCGATATTTTGATGTTACGCCGCTTGGAAAAACGTCGATACAGGGTGTCGTTGACGCGCTTGCGCTGCCGCCGCTTGCCCCATCGTCCCCGGAGATTGTTTTTTGGGACTGCTCGACCGGCGAATTGCATGGTCTCCGTCTCAATGCGGCCGGTGAGAATTTTTTGGCCGGTACGATGACGGAGCGGTCGGATAACTGGAAACGGCTTGATGTTTCTAAAATCAACTGCGTAATTATCAACAGTATACTGGAATTGCCGCTTGACGGCCACGTTCTTCACGACATCGTTAACTATGTGAATGACGTGGACGCGGGGGCGAAGCGTCTAACAGAGTGCGCGGATGAGTTTTACGGCGGTTTTTTCATCCGCCCGTTATCGATAGGCGTGATTAACGATACGGTTAAGGGCGGTGAGCGGATGCCGCAGAAATCGACGAATTTTTTCCCAAAGCTATATTCAGGATTAGTGTTTAATAAGATGCGATGAAAAAGCGACGTGTTATTCAAGGCGCTCTTGGCGTTTTTCTTGCCGGTATCGGCCTGTACATATTTTTCCGCCAATCGTTTGGCGGTGACGAAGCGGTGTTTGCGGCGCTTGCGCGAGAAGTTGCGCACACAAGCGTCACCGGCGTTGCGGTCTGTGTTGTGCTGGCTATTGTAACGATATGGCTGCGGGCGATGAGGTTAAAAATCATATTGCCCGACGAGATTCATCATCGCGCTTCCGATCCTAAAGAAACACTTGCGCAAGAACAAGCGCTGCCGCCGAAACCGCACAAACGCGGTTTTTTTTCTATTGTGATGATTTCCTTTATGGCAAACAACATCCTGCCGGCACGACTTGGCGAGGCGGCGCGGGTCGCGCTTCTGTGGAAACGCAACGGCTTCCCTATCGCCGTAGGGCTCGGATCGCTGATCATCGAACGTACGCTCGATATTGTTGCCTACCTGTCGTTTCTGTTTATACCCGTACTTCTCTCACCGACGCTATCGGCGCGTTTACGGGATTTACATCCTGCGGCTCCGGCGGTCATTTGGCTCTCGGCGGCGGCGTTCGCGGCGTTTTCCGGGGTACTGCTGTTATATGCGCTGGCTCCACGGATATTCAGGCGTACCGCCGCGTTCCTGCTGCGCGGCGCCGGTTCAAATAAACTAATCGCCAAAGTGAAGAAAATAGGCGCCGAAGCCGAGTTGAGTATCGGTTGGATATTTTCGCCGCGGAAAGCCGCGGGCGTTTTCGCGCTCACATACGCCATCTCATTTTGCTTTTCCACAACGCTTTGGGCTCTAGTGTTTGATATGAACGTGTTTGGAGTTCTCGACAGCATGTTCGCTCAGGCGTTCGCCGCCTTCGGTTCGGCGATTCCGCTTGCACCTGGCTCGGTGGGAACGCTTCACGCCGCCCTGTTTTTCGGACTGACCGCAACAGGCCTCGAAGCCGGCAGAGCCGGGGCGGTAGCGATAGTCTACCACGGCCTGCAATATATCGTGGTTACGGCATTCGGGCTGTTGTTGCTCGCCGGGCTGCATATCAAGTTTAAGGATATTACGGAGACGGATGTCCGTTAGCCCGAAATTCATCAGAGCGAGGGGGGGTTTCTTTTTAAAAATACAAATCCCTCTCACCACCCGCCGTACGGCTATAATAATCTGTAAATGTATCGAATACTTTGGGTACTTTCACTTTCAATTCTTCTATTTCAGCCGCGATAATTTTCTCTCCGATCGCCTTCGTTTCGGGAGTCGCGAAATCGTCGAGCCATTCTCTGAATGTAATTACCGCGTTTAATTTACAGAATTTCCCTTCGGCTCCGGTTCTAAGCGAATCCATTATACATTCGCCTGTTCTTCCGCATCTGTAACCGGCTGTGCAGAATGATGTGATATATCCCATTTGCGCGAATTCTCTCACAACGTCGTCGAGGCTTCTCATGTCGCCGAGTATGAATTGTTGACGCGTTGATTCTTGAAAATCCGCGCCTTTTGCTTTGTTGTACGCGCCTAATCCTATGTTGCTCGATGCGTCGGTTTGGGTTATGCCTAAATGAATAAGTGACTTGCGCAGTTCGGCGTTTTCCCGTGCTGTCAAGATCATGCCTGGATATGGCACCGACAGGCGGATGACGGTGATTGCTTTTCTGAACTCGTCGTCGCTTACCGCATATTTGCTTTCGGTGGCGAGCGGCGTGTTTTCGGCCGGTTCCAATCTTGGGAATGATATTGTGTGCGGGCCTATGCCAAACCTGTTTTCCAATTCTATCGCGTGATAAAGCAGGCCCATCACCTCAAATTTCCAATCATAGAGCCCAAATAGCGCACCGATTCCCACATCGTCAATTCCCGCTTCTATCGCGCGGTGCATGCAGTACAGCCGCCAGTGATAGTGCCCTTTTGGCGTTGATGCCGGGTGGAGCGCGCGGTATGTTTCTTTATGATAAGTTTCCTGAAAAACCTGATATGTTCCGAGCCCTACGTCTTTTAGTCTGATTAGTTCTTCGACAGTCATAGGGGCGGCGTTTACATTTACGCGCCTTATGGATGTTTCGAACTCGGCATGATTTTTTATTGATACTTTTGTGTTGTAGATGGTCTCTATCGTTTTTTCCATATAATCAATGCCGGATTTAGGGTGTTCTCCGTAGACGACCACTAAACGTTTGTGCCCTATCTGTCCGGCCAGCACTTCAATTTCGCCTCGTACTTCATCAAGCGTAAGAACGCCTCGTGAGATAGAATCGTTGCTTGCGCGCAATCCGCAGTATTGGCAGTTGTTGATACATACGGTGCTTAGGTAAAGCGGCGCGAAAGTTACTATGCGATTATCGTAGACATTTTTTTTGATTGTACCGGCTGCGGTTTCCATTTCCGCCCACAGTTCTTGATCGCTGACATTCAGGAGAACGGATGTTTCTTCCGGCGTTAGCGTTTGGATGGCCAAAGATTTTGCGACGATGTCTCTGACTCTAACTTTATCGTTGGCGGCGCTGATGATGTTTTTGTCCGTCAGTTGGCGTTCAATGGAGCCGTCGGGGATGAAATCATCCCCATTTGCGTCGAGATATTTGTTTATCTGCTCGGGGCGGACACGTTCGCTTGCCCATGAACTATTGGCGTTTGTCATTATATACCTCCATTTACAACTATTGAACGGTACTTCAATACGTCATCTCAACCATCGGAAGAAATCCGGCAGTCTTTGAATATCATTAAACGATACAAATAAAAACAGCGCGATGAAGAGCAGAATGAAAAATCTGTTGATCGCGGCTTGCGCTTTAATCGGCAGCGGTTTTCCCCGTATCGCCTCTATTATGAGGAACATCAACTGCCCGCCGTCTGTGATAACGAGCGGCAGCAAGTTCAGTACCGCCAAATTTATGCCTATTAGCGCCATGAAATTCAGGACGATCGACAGGCCCTGAAATGCCATCAGGCCCGAAACGGGGATGATGTTTAGCGGACCGGCGAGTTGATTTGCGGAGACTTTTCCGCTAAATAATTTTCCGATGACATCGAAAATCATTACCGTGTATTCCCACGATTTTTTCATAGCCGGGCCGAAAGCGGCGGCAGGTGAATAGCGAATTACGCGCGTGGGACCGGGTACGTGTTCGATGCCGAGGAGGTATCTGTTCTCAAGCGAATCGTAGGCCGGCATGACGAAGACGTTATTCAGTGTTTCGCTGCCGCGCCTGATATCGAGCGATATTGGACCGCTTTCCGGATCATACTCTCTCATTATGAATATGACGTGGTCGAATGAAGCCACGCTGGTTCTGTTTATTGACAGTATGGTATCGCCCGCTTTAAGGATGTTTTCCGAGCTGCCCCTGGGTATGATTCTGCCTATTACCGGTGGGAATCGTTGCGGCAGCAGGCCGCCGCCCGGATATTTCGGAAAACGCGCCCCTGTTTTCTCCATGTAGAGGTTGAGGTCGAGTAACTCACCGCCGCGCTCCACGCGCACGTTGTGGACGTTCGACTGGTAGGTGAAGCCCATCTCTACCTGTTCCCATGCGCTGACAGGCTCACCGTTTATCGCGACAATGCTGTCGCCGGCCCAAAACCCGGCCGAATCCGCGGGGGAACCGCTAATCACCACGCCGACTTTGGTGCTGTCCATGTATAGAGGGCGGTCGATGCCATAGATAAAAGTCGCCCATAGCGTCAATATCGCGAAGATGAAATTGGCGATCGGCCCCGCGAGCGCTACGGTGGCGCGTTGCCATATCGGTTTGGAAGAATCACCTGCGCTGACAACGTCCTCCTTCTGATTGCCGTCCGCGCCGCCGCTCTCTCCGGATTCACTGCCTGCCATTGCCACGTACCCACCGAAAGGGATCGCGTTGATGCGGTACTCGGTGTCGCCGCGCTTCCACTTTAGTAGCGGTCTGCCAAAGCCGAGGGCGAACGCGAGAACCTTGAATTTGCACGCTTTGGCGGCAACGAAATGGCCAAGTTCGTGGACGAAGACGAGGACGCCGAGGATGAAGAGGCCTATGATTATGGCGAGGATGAAAGAAAGTGCCGTCATTTTATTATTGTCCTTTTATAAAATATTAATAAAAAATAAAATCAAAAGATTAAAGCCGAAACCCGTTCACGCACATCACCGTCTATCCCCATAACAACCTCGACAGAATCAATCTCCACTGGATGATGTCTATTCAACTCCGATTCGACGATTTTCGCTATGTCCGTAAATCCTATCTTTTTATTGAGGAATAAATCGACCGCAATCTCGTTTGCCGCGTTGACGACCGCCGGCGCGGTGCCGCCGATCTTCCCGGCCTCGATGCACAGTCTGAGACACGGGAATCGACCCATGTCCGGCTCGAAAAATTCCAAATTACGAATGTCGGATAAATTTAATCGTTTACCGCTTATCGGCAATCTCTCCGGCCATGATAACGCGTATTGAATCGGCAGTTCCATATCCGGCAGCCCGAGTTGCGCGAGTACCGAACCGTCATGAAATTCCACCAGAGAATGAATGATCGACTGCGGATGGACGCACACGCGCAATTTTGAATAAGGCAGCGCGAACAGATGATGCGCTTCTATCACCTCAAACCCTTTGTTCATCAGAGTGGACGAATCGACGGTAATCTTTGGGCCCATAGACCAGGTCGGATGATTTAGCGCCTGCTCCGGAGTGATTGACGCAAACGATTCTTTGGGCAAGCTGCGAAACGGACCGCCGGACGCGGTTAATATTATCGATTCTATCGTATCGTCGGCAAGTCCAAGCGGTAAACATTGTAAGATGGCGCTATGTTCGCTGTCGACCGGCAGCAGACGATTTTTGTCTTGCCCGATGATGGAGCTGATATAGTCGCCGCCGATGACGAGGCTTTCCTTATTGGCCAAAGCGACGCGTTTACCGCGTTTTAACGCCGCTACCGTCGGCCTGAATCCCACCGCGCCTACCAACGCGTTTAGCAGAATGTCGTAGTCGGTTTCTTCTACGATTTGCTCGATACCGTCGTTTTTGTCGTAGACCCTAACGCTTATGCTTTTCCCAAACTGTTCCCTGATAACGTCCGCGTTTGCGGGGTCGGCTATGTATACGGACGGCGGTGAAAATTCATGGATTTGCTCAATTAGCAGATTGACGTTGTTACCTGCTGCGAGCCCGGCGATGGAAAAACGGTCTTTAAACCGCCGTATGCAGTTACAGGCGCTTTTGCCTATTGATCCTGTTGATCCGAGTATTAAAATTTTTTTTCGTTCGTTCATAAACGGGCCAATCAATTGATTCCGATAAAAAACCTACCTTGTCAATAGCCACGCAAACAGGTATAAAACCGGCGCCGCGAAGAACAGGCTGTCAAATCTGTCTAGAATCCCGCCGTGGCCCGGTATGATATCCGATGCGTCCTTTACCTTGAAATAGCGCTTTATCAGCGACATCAACAAGTCTCCGATTTGCGCCGTCACGCCTATCAGCACGCCCATTATCACGCCGGTGACTATCGGATAGTCGGGGTTTCTCAGGAATATCCAGCAGACGGACATCGTGAGCACCGATGCCGCCAGCCCGGCCAAACTGCCCTCGACCGTCTTGTTTGGACTTATTGATGTCAATTTCCGCTTTCCTATTGTGGAGCCTACGAAATACGCGGCGGAGTCGCACAGGAAGACCGCCGTTATCACTACCACCAAATCAAGTCGGCCCATCATCGGGATTGCGGGCGGGCTGAAAAGCCCCGAGAACGGTTCGCCGTAGAAATTCATCAGGCTTATGGACGCGATGTTCAGGAAGATCATCCCTATAAAGAAAAGACTCGCCCGCTTCCACCGGCCCTGCGGGTCCTCCTTCCCGTTCACGAACGCCTCGAAGACCACTATCATAAGTAGCACGCTGTTCGAAATGGTGGCGGGGATGGGGTAGCTCAGCAGGTACGCGGCGCTCATGGTCAGTATCCAAAGGTGCCCTAACCAAAAGGCGTTCTTCTTGTTAGCGATGCTCAGCATCCTCGTGTACTCGTACGCTCCAAGCATCACGATGGCCAATACGAGGAGTTGGCCCGGATAAATCTCCGGCAGCCCTGCCGTATTCATACCCAGGGCCCCAAATACGAGAGCCGGGAGTGAGATTTGCGAATTGACGATGAAAAACGATATCGGCACCGCGGCCGCGACGAAGAGGAGGCGTTTTTTGAGGTTGGCCTTGTTTATCATTCCTTCACCTTTCCAAAACGCCGATCGCGCCCGTTGAAGTTCTCAATTGCTTCGACAAGGGCCTTTTTATCAAAATCCGGCCACAGTGTGTCTGTGATATAGAGTTCCGCGTAGGCGGCCTGCCATAGCAAAAAATTACTGATACGATAGTCGCCGCCCGTGCGTATAATCAGCTCCGGATCCGGGATATCCTTTGTGTACAGATAGTTGCCGAACGTTTTTTCATCAAGCGCGTCAATCAAACCCGGATTTTCAAGCGCATCCCTCGCAATCGCCTGCGCGGCGTTTACTATTTCCGACCGTCCGCCGTAACTTATGGCGAGGATGAGCGTCAATCCCGTATTTTCGCTCGTATCTACCATCCCTTTTTTAAGCTCCGCCCGCGTTTTAGGCGGCAGTTTCTCTAAATCGCCGATGGCCGTCAGCCGTACATTGTTTTCGTTGAGATTTCTGATTTCCCGGCGTGTCATTTCCACGAGTAGATCCATGAGCATAGACACTTCAATCGTCGGGCGTCCCCAATTTTCCGCCGAAAACACGTAGACCGTCAAATAAGAAATCCCAAGTTCCCCACACGCCCGCACGATATTTCTTGTAGCATCCGTCCCGGCCCGATGCCCCGCCGTCCGCGGTTGCCCGCGCCCACGCGCCCACCGGCCGTTGCCGTCCATAATTATGCCAATGTGTTTGGGTACGTTCATAAAAGCCTAACGGTAAAGCGTAAAGGGCGGCGGAGAAGTCAAAAAACTACCCCCGACAGGATTCGAACCTGTTACCCTCTGCTTAGAAGGCAGATGCTCTAATCCGAATGAGCTACGGGGGCATAAATCTTAATCGATACAAACTCTCCATAAAATCAATGACTTACACCAATATAATATATGCCCATCCACGAGTACAACTTTTTTTTAACCCAAATTTTCCGTTAGGACCAGAATGCTTTTTAAAAATTTTTTAAAAAAGGTCCGCCTCACCCCCTGACACCGCTCCGTAAAGTTTGGGACAACAAAGGTTCGTCTGAACGGAAAGGGCGATGTTCATTCTTACGTGGGACCCTTTTGACCCGTCACAGCAGTTTGAAAAGCTTGTTGGCCTGAAAAACACGTATTCACGGCGTATCAACTATCATCATCGTTTTGTTTATGAAGTATTGCCAAATGCCGAAAACCTGAAAGACATGAACGGCGAGCCCTAAACCACAGTTTTGCAGTAACCGGCCAAACTTACGGATAAAAACATCTCACCGCAACCGCTTCCCTCAAATTATATTTATCCAATGAAAAAAGTGACCCCATCACAACTCGATTTTCATTCCCTTCTCCAAAAAGTCCCCGGACTTGGGCCTAAACGGCGGGAGGCGCTGGAGGCTGTGGGGGTTCAGACTGTCGGGGAGCTGCTTTCTTACTATCCGACGCGGTATATTGACAGGTCGAAGCGTGTTGACATCGGGGGTGTACATCATTATGTTGACAGCGTGGTTACTGTGCGCGGCGTGGTGTCGGTGTCGCGGACGGAGTATTTCGGCAGGGCGCGGCATAGGGTTGTTGTCGGAGACGATACCGGGACGATTGAGGCTATATGGTACATACGGTCGATGAAAATTAAGACGGGTGAGACGCTTTCTTTGACCGGCAAAATTATGAGCGGGCATGGCGGTAAGTTTTTGATGATTCATCCGACGATGGAAAAAATACCTGAAGGCGGCGAGAATAATATCAGGCCGATATTGGCGGTGTATTCGGTTAAGGAGCCGATGCGGGAAGCCGGTGTGAATCAGAAATTGCTTCGTAAAGCTATGGACTGGGCGCTGAAAAACGTCGGCAACTTTCCGCGAGTGCTGCCGCTCACCATAGAAGAAAAACACAAATTTCCGCCGCTTGCCGAATGTTTGAAAAATATTCATCAGCCTGAAGATTTGTCGACCCTCGATAAGTACAAAGCGCGGTTAAAGTATGAGGAATTGTATCGGCTTGCGCTGAATTTGCGCTGGAACAGGAAAAAATTCGCGTTACCCGGATATCCGATGTCCCCTGGGGAGTTGGATACGAGATTGCGGGAGGTATTGCCGTTTGAATTGACAAAGTCGCAAGAAAAAGCGATAAAAATTTTGCATAGCGATTCTGCGATGCCACACAGGATGCACCGATTGTTGCAGGGCGATGTTGGGTCAGGGAAGACGTTAACGGCGCTTTTTGCGTGTTTGCCCGCGCTGAACAGCGGACGGCAGGCGGCTTGGATGGCGCCGACGGAAGTTTTGGCGAAACAGACAAAAAATGTCGTTGAAAGATATTTGAGCCGGTTAGGAATAGATGTCGCCTATTTGGGGGCGGGCGAATCGCCGGAGAAGAGGCGGACGCTGCAAGGGCTTGCGTCGGGGGAACTGCGCTTTGTGGTCGGTACGCATGCGTTGTTTATGCCGTCTGTCAAGTTTGAAAATTTGGGGATGGTGATAATTGACGAGCAACACAAGTTTGGAGCGGCGCAGCGTCTTAAGTTACAGGAAAAAGGCGCGTCGTGCGATTTTTTGATGATGTCCGCAACGCCCATACCGCAAACTCTGGCAAAAACACTTTACGGCGATCTTGACATAGTGGAAATAACATCGAGGCCGTGCCGCGCCGACGTTTCGACGCATATTGTTCCGCATAACAAGCGTGCGGATATGGAGAAATTTATCTTCGAACAAGTAAACAAAGGCTTCCGTGCGTTTTACGTCGTGCCGAGAATTGAAGAGCAGGGGGATGATGAACCGGATGATGGCGGCGACAATGCTCCATCGATAAAAACGGTGGATGCCGTTGCCGAAAAACTGAAAAAAGGCCCGCTGTCGGCAGCCCCCATCCACAGACTGCACGGGCAGATGTCAATAGACGAACGCGAAGCGTCGATAGCCGCTTTCAAGGACGGCCCGCCGGGCGTATTGGTATCGACCACGATCGTTGAGGTGGGGGTTGACATAGTAGACGCGACGGTGATGGTCATCGAAAATCCTGAGTTTTTTGGATTGGCGCAACTGCATCAGATACGGGGGCGTGTGGGGCGGGGTGATGCGGCGTCGTATTGCTTCTTGATTCCCGGTATCGACAGCGGCGCCGATACGGATAAAAATAACTCGTTCGAGAGGTTAAAATTTTTGTGCGGCACGCGGGACGGCTTTGAGATTGCCGAGTGGGATCTGCGCCGGCGCGGTCCCGGTGAGGTCGCCGGATTCAGGCAGTCGGGTTGGGACGATCTTTGCGCCGCCGATGTTTTGGAAGACGCGGGTATGTTTCAGGAGATACTTCATGAGACCGAGGGGCTGTTTGAACCGTAAAACAGATTTAATTGTTGGATCGGCCTGCCGCGCAAATATTATATTGTTCCTAAAACACCAAAAACTCATACTATTGTGGGGTAGAGCATGGCAGGACATTCCAAGTGGTCGACTATCAAGAGGGCCAAGGGCAAGGCGGATGCCGCCCGGGGTAAGTTGTTTAACAGGCTGATTCGCGAGATCACAATCGCGGCGCGGGAGGGTGGGGGAGACGCGACCGCTAACCCGCGCCTGCGCACGGCCATCGCCGCGGCGCGCGGGTCGAACATGCCGAGTAAAAATATCGATTCGGCAGTGCTGAAAGGAAGCGGTCAACTCGAGGGCGTGAGCTACGAAGAAATCACGTTCGAAGGATACGGCCCAAACGGCGTCCCCATACTCATTGAAACCGTCAGCGATAGCAGAAACCGCATAGTAGCGGAAGTGCGGCATCTGCTCACGAAGCACGGCGGTAACTTGGGGCAGACCAATTCCGTGGCCTACCTGTTTAAGGCCAAGGGGGTCATAACCGTCGCCAAAGACGCGATCGGTGAAGACGAACTGATGGAGCTCGCGCTTGAAGCCGGTGCGGATGACGTGTTCGTGGATGACGAGGAGTACGAAATCAGCACCTCGGTAGACGCTTTTGAAGCGGTGCGGGAGGCGCTTATCAACGCGAAACTTGAGCCGACGACCGCCGAGCTTACGAAAGAAGTCGATAATCCGGTGATGCTCACGGAAGAGAACGCGGCAAAGGTGATAAAGTTGGTTGACGCGCTGGATGATTTAGACGACGCGCAGCATGTCTACGCGGGATTCGATCTGACATAAATGGTGATTTTAGGGATTGACCCCGGAACGGCGGTAACAGGCTACGGCGTCGTCCGAACCGTAAACAACGCCATGTCGTGGATGGATGCCGGGGTGATCGTCACGGATACGTCTATGCCGCTATGCCGGCGGCTGTTGCTCATATATGACGGCATCCGTGAAAAAATTGCCGAATACAATCCGCAGCGGGTGTCGGTGGAAGAGGCATTCTACGGCAAAAACGTCCACACCACATTGGTACTCGGTCATGCAAGAGGCGTGGCGATGCTTGCCGCCGCGCAGCACGGGTGCGAGGTGAGCGAATATAGCCCGCGCGAAATAAAGAAATCCGTAACCGGCAACGGAAACGCAACAAAGGAACAGGTCGAATACATGGTAAAAATGTTATTGAGGTCGCCGGTTGAAAAAATGCGTCAAGACGCCTACGATGCGTTAGCGGTAGCGGTGTGTGATTTTTACAATATGGGACGGGCGGCGCTGATAAATAAAAAATAGCCTTTTCAACGGTAGTATTTAACGAGCCGAAACAATAAAAGGGGCACCAACATGAGCCTATGTGTTATTGATGTCGATTCAAAAATAGTCGAAATCCGCAAAACGAAAGTCTTGCTGGACTGCGATGTCGCTTCTCTATATGGGATTGAAACGAAAGATGTTAACCGAGCAGTGAAAAACAATCAGGACAAGTTTCCTGATGGATACGTAATTACTCTCGACAAAAATGAGAAAGACGAACTGGTGAAAAATTTTCACCAGTTCAATTCGCTGAAACATTCATACGCCGCACCCAAGGCTTTCACCGAAAAAGGCCTCTATATGCTCGCCACGATCCTAAAAAGCCCGCAGGCAACGCAGACCACCTTGGCGATAATCGAAACTTTCACGAAAATACGAGAATTAACGAGAACGGTTGGAGAACTATCGAAAACCACGACCAAAAAAGAAAAAGAGCCGCTCATGCAAAAAAGCGGGGAGATCATTTCAGAAATCTTGGGCGATTCGTTAAATGTTTCTGAAACAGAAACGATTTTTGAGATAAATTTAGCAGTAATGAGCTTGAAACATTCGGTTAAAAGGAAAAAATAAGCTTACACATTTGATTTTATAAGGAACACCATTAATGATAGAGTACATTCGCGGAACACTAACCGACAAAGAAATCTCCCAAGTAGCCATTGAGGCAACAGGCGTAGGCTATGCCATAATCATCCCGCTTTCGACTTATGAAAAGCTGCCCGAACCCGGCAAAGAGGCAAAAGTCTACATCCACTATTACGTGCGCGAAGACGATGTAAAACTCTACGGCTTCGCGACCAAAAACGAGCGTGAGGTTTTCCGCCATTTGATAACGGTCAACATGATTGGCCCCAAGGTGGCCATTAGCATAATGTCCGGGATATCGGTAGATAATTTGGTGATGTACATAAACACCGGCAACACCGCCGCTCTGAAAAAAATCCCCGGCATAGGGGCAAAAACGGCGGAGCGGATTATCGTAGAACTGAAAGGAAAGTTAGGCATATACGCATCATCCGGCGCGGTGGCGGCATCTGTCATGGCAACCCTGAAAGCCCCCGCCGGAGGCCGCAAAGAAGAGGCTTTCGCCGCAATGATGGCGCTTGGCTACAACGATAAACAGACGGCGAAAGCGATAGGCATAGCGTCTCAAGAAATGAATGAAGACGCATCCGTTGAAGAATGGATACGCAAGGCGTTACAGGTGATATGATGAACGAACGCGATGACGAAACCAGAATCGTATCCGGCGGCAAATTCGGCTCCGAAGAGGAGCAGTTTGACCATGCTCTCCGTCCCGAACGTTTTTCCGATTTCATAGGTCAGGAGGCAATCAAGGAGAATTTACGGATATTCGTGGAAGCGGCTCAAAAACGCGGCGAAGCGCTTGATCACGTGCTTTTCTGCGGCCCGCCGGGCCTCGGGAAAACTACCCTGTCCCGCATTCTTGCAAGCGAACTTGGGGTATCGATACAGACTACCTCCGGCCCCGTTCTCGAAAAAAAAGGCGACCTCGCGGGCAGCTTGACGAATCTTAGCGAACGGGAGATATTGTTCATAGACGAAATACACCGTCTGAACCGCGTCGTCGAGGAGACGCTTTATCCGGCGATGGAGGATTTTGTTTTTGACATAACGATAGGCGACGGCCCTGCCGCGCGGTCGATACGTCTAAACTTGAAGCCGTTTACTCTCGTGGGCGCGACCACGCGGGCGGGTATGCTGACATCGCCCATGCATGCCCGTTTCGGTTACGTCTGCCGTCTTGCCTACTACACGCCGGAGGAACTGAAGCAGGTGATAATGCGGTCGGCGTCTATACTTGGAGTTGAATGTGAAAGCGAGGCCGCGCTGGCATTAGGCAGGCGGGCGCGGGGAACGCCGCGTATCGCGAATCGGTTATTGCGCCGGTGCAGGGATGTCGCGGAGGTGAGGGGCGACGGTTCCGTTACCATTGATATAGTCAACAAAACCTTGACGCTCCTAGGGGTCGATTCGAGCGGCCTTGATGAAATGGACAGGAGCATTCTCCTTGCCATTATTGAGCATTACGGCGGCGGCCCTGTCGGGCTTAACACCGTGGCTGTCGTTGTTGGCGAGGAGGCTGATACGATTGAAGAGGTCTATGAGCCTTTTCTCATTCAGTCCGGTTTTTTGAAGCGTACGCCGCGCGGTCGTGAGGTCACCATGAAGACATATAAATATTTTAACAAAATGCCGCCAGCGCATCATTCGGCGATGTCGGCGGATTTATTTGATGGGGGGTAGTGCCGTGAATTGGATTGAAACAGGCAGGTTTTTCATAATGGCCGGTGCGGCTATAATCGTCATCGGTCTGATTTTTGTGTTATCCGACAAGATTCCGCTTGGTCGTTTGCCGGGCGACTTGCAGGTGGGCGGCGAGCGCTTCAAGATATACATACCGATAGCTACGTCAATACTTCTAAGTATAGTTTTGACGATAGTCGTCAACTTTTTCGCGCGGAAATAATTGAAACGGGGGAAAAAATAAATTTCCTGTAATCTTGTTGTGGCGCAAAGGATTCTCATGAAAAAAACACTACCGCCGATTTTCGGCTTCTACTCAGTACTCACCGACCCGCTCAAAGGGTACGACTATCTAACCTCGTTGCTCGTCGATTACGGAATATCCGTGGTACAGTTGAGGATGAAAAACGCTCCCGAAGATGCCATTATCGAGACGGCTTTGCGGATGCGGAAAATAACGGATGGCACGGATACCCGCTTGATTATTAACGACAGCCCGCGCATTGCCGTAGAGATTGGTGCGGACGGCGTGCATATCGGGCAGAGTGATATGTCTTATAACGATGCGAGGGCGATTGTTGGAGACGACATGCTTATCGGCATATCCACGCATAATCCGCGGCAAACGCAAAACGCTTGTAGTTTGCAACCGGATTACATTGGAATTGGCCCCGTGTTTGCCACGCCTACCAAAAAAATCCCGGATCCGGTCATCGGTCTCGACGGTATGAAAGAAATGCTGGCGATATCAACGGCTTCATCCGTTCCGGCGGTTTGTATTGGCGGGATTGATTTGGGTAATTTGCCGCAGGTTTTGGAAGCCGGGGCGAAGAATTTTTGCATGGTGCGTCAATTCACGCAAAGTGATAACCCGGAGTTGGTTTTAAGGAATATAGTGGCCCCCACTTTAAAATAGCGCCTGCATCGCCCGACGCCTGCACGTTATTAACCCGGCGGTAATTGGTCTCAACGTTAAAATCAACTTCAAAACATTAAAGTCAAAACCTTTAAATTCAAAATCTTTTTTTGGTGACAGGGGCTCCGCCCCCGTAACGCCCCCATTTTAAAACCGACTACGCTAAAACCCTTACCCTTAAAACCATACGGGTGGGTGTAATGCTA
>JAITUP010000075.1 GCA_031286265.1 Chitinispirillales bacterium
GTTTTTGATTTTAACATTTTACCCCGATAGTATGCCCACATGTCCCCCGTAAGCGGTCGCCGCTTATGGGGGACCGCAGGGGGCTACGTTATCGGGGCGTTACGGATGATAAACTATGCTCGAAGTGAGTGAGGATGTACAGTGTACATCCTGCCATTTGATTGAAAGAGGGAACTTATGAGCCCCGTCCCCAAAAAACAAAGCCAAGCTCAATAGATAATTGAGGTTAATTACCGCCGGGTTAATAGTGATGTCGCCGGACAATGCGGATGCCATTTTAAAGTGGGATGAGTGTATGGTAAAAATAAAAACGATTTTGACTTAAATAGCTTGATTTTATTTTTTCATAATGGTATGATTATAATAGAGGATACCATAAACCAAAACAAAGGGGGTAGGTGCATGGCCAAAATCACAAAAACCCAATTTGTCAAGCTGCAAAAGAAGCACGTGACGGATGCCCGTATCGGTGAGGCGCTGGGTGTTACGCGGCAGGCGGTTCATCAGCTGCGCAAGAAACTCGGCATCGACTCGGCGGTATCTACCAATCGCGACAGAAATGCCGCGATTGTGCAGGCCTACGCGGCTGGCGAGCCGGGAACGTCTATTGCCGAAAGGTATAACCTGTCAGTCTCGCATACCTACCGTGTCATCAACGCCGCAAAGGATAAGGCGAAGAGGGCGGTTAATAAATCGGTTGCGAAGGCGGTTGCTAAGAAGGTAGCGGCGAAAAAGGCGGCAGAGAAAAAAACTACCGTCAAAAAAACGGTAGTGAAGAAAAAAACGGGCGCGAAAAAAAAGAAAAAGCGCAACTCGTAGCGGATCGATCGGCAATTCATTGTTTTTGCCAAGCGGCATAATGTATTTTTAGGGCAATGACGCAACAGCAATCAGACAGCCGGTCGATATCCATCGCCGCCATGATAATGATGGCCTCGGTGTTCCTGAGCAGGATCGCCGGGGCTTTCCGCGAAATGGCGCTCGCAAACCTCGGCGGAACATCAAGCGAGATGGATGCCTACGTCGCGGCGTTTCTCATTCCAGAGCTCCTGAATCACTTCCTTGCCGGCGGATTTTTATCTGTAACATTCATTCCGATATTCCAAAAATATCTCGCGAAAAACGATAACAATGGCGCATGGAACACGTTTTCAAACATGATCACCGTAGGTTCCGCCGCGTTCGTCATTCTTTTGCCGCTTGCCGTCGTCTTTGCCCCGCAGATATTGTCGCTCACAGGTTTCCGCAATCGCGATCCGGAGACATTTGCGTTGGCTGTGCGGCTGACACGAATTATCCTTCCGGCGCAAATCATCTTCTATTGGGGCGCGTTTCTCATGGCTGTGCAATACGCGCACAAAAAATTCTTCCTTCCGGCGCTGTCGCCGCTATGCTATAATATAGGAATAATAGCAGGCGGCATACTCTTGAGCCCATCGATGGGAATAGAAGGATTCGCGTGGGGAGTTCTTGGCGGGGCGATTGTCGGCAATGTCGTTGTGCAACTGCCGGGGGCGTTGAGGATTGGACTGCGATATCGGTTCAGGTTTTCGCCGTTAGACCCGGAGTTTATTCATTATATAAAGATAACCATCCCGCTCGTCGCCGGGCTTGGGATGACGTTTTCCAACGAGATATTTTTCCGGTTTTTCGCGTCATTTCTGGAAAGCGGATCGGTGGCGAGCGTCAATTATGCCTTACGGACGATGTTGATACTCGTCGGTGTTTTCGGACAGGCATCCGGTGTTGCGTTTTACCCATATTTAACAAAGTTGGCGGCGGAAAAAGCTTACTGGAAAATGAGCGAGTTGCTTAATAACATGTTGAGTAAAATAGCACTCTACCTGTTGCCGCTCACAGGCATAATGATGGCGCTCGCGCCGCAAGTCATCATGATACTTTACGAACACGGACGATTTACAAGAGAATCAACAAATGAAACCGCGCCGATACTCGTGATGTATCTGATAGGCGCTTTTGCGAGTTCGGCATCGATACTGGCGGCAAGGCCGTTTTACGCGTTACAGAAGACGCTTCTGCCGATGATCGTCAGTACCTTGGTGTCGCTGTTGAGTATTCCACTGTATTATTTTTTTGGCAGGCAGATGGGCGCCAAAGGAATCGGGCTTGCGTCCGGTGTAGCCATGACGCTTCAATTTATCGTCTTATACGTATTATGGGGAAAAAGTTACGGCGGATTTGACGCAGTTAAAAAAGAGGTTGTTAAACTCATCAAAATAATTATCGTTTCGGCAATAGGCGCAGGCGTATGTTTTGTCATTCGCGAATTATTTGATAATATTACTATCGTTGACAATATGAGAATACAGGCGATATTAATTTGCATCATAGCGTCGGTACCGGCGCTAACGTTTGTTTTTATTTTATATGAAATTTTAGGATTGCAAAAAATCAAGGATTCAATCGGCGGGTTATTAAGGCGACGGAATGCTACAGCGGTTCCACTTTAACCCGGATTTATCTTTTAATGGAAAATCTAGGTTCATTACAAGACCCGCGTGGTCCTTGACTCCCGCTCTTCCCATTTGAAGTCTGGGATCTTTTTGATGTTTATGACGAAGTGGAAGCCGGGGTTGATTTTTTCCGGCCTCCATGTGAAACGCATTTCCCAGCATTCCAGATCGTAGTGAAAGGTGAAATTGTTGTGTGAGAATTGGTTGCTTGAAAAGTCGTAGTTTCCGCTCCAGCGCACAGACATCGCATCGGTTAGGTTGACGCTCGCCGATGAACTCAGGTTGAATGATTTTGTCGGCACGAATCTGTCGTCTGGCGATATGCGGCTTGCCCGGTAGCTGAAGCTTGGGGAGAAACCGATATTCCAGGCATGGGTATTCACTTGATTTTGCGCGAGCGGTTCGCTGGAGTTTATCATTTCAATGTCGGACAAATCGCCGCCCCAGAATCTTCCGGCGACACCGAGGCTTCTCGATGTAAGATTGAAACTGTAGTTTCTGATTGTCGGCAGTATCAATTCATTCTCCGTACCGTAGAGCCAGTAGACGGATGTGTGGTTTACATTCAGGATGCCGATATTTGTGCCGGCGCTTAGATTCAAATCGCGCCATTTGAGTGAGTCGGCTTCAAAATCGTAGGCAGTGTTCAAATTGAATGTGAAAAGGTCGAATTTTTGCTCGCGCACTCTTCTGTCTGCGGCGGGCGGACCGGGGACGCCTGTTTCTGTGGCGCCGTTTTCACTGTCGACGAGATGAAAATCGTCGGCAAAATCAAGATCGTTTTCATCGTCAATGTTGTTCAAGGGATAATCGAAGACGATTATTTCCGTGAAGTCGTCGTCGATGTCATCGAGTCTTTCATCGACAACGCTAATATTGTCCGACCCGATTCCGCCGTCGTCACCGCGAAATCTGTCGTCCGCGCCGCTGTCACGGCGATTGTCTCGCCTGCCTACAATCCTCTTTCCTTCAAATCGGTTGGACAGGCTGAGATTCATGAGCTGCTGTGTTTTGGGCCTTGCCCTGTCGTAGTTGATGCCAATATTATAGAACGTTTTATCGAGTTCGTGTTCCGGCACGAATTCATAGCCTACGGTAGGGGTGAGCGTGTGCCGCAGCGCCGTGATCCCGAAAAGATTTGCCGTCGGGAACATTCCATAGATTCTTGTTGACAAGTTTACTCCGGCTCTCCATGAGCCTACCGTATGAAGCCCCTCTAATGTATCGCGTACCAGATGCCGTCTTTCGGGGCCGACTTTTGTGATTGTGTAGAGCGTGTCGGGTTCGCCGTTATCGTTTATAAAATATTGCGGCGGGCTCACGTTAATAAGCGTGTAAGTCGGGGCCCTCGTATCTCTTGCCGGGTCTCTTACCGTATAGATAAGCGTGTCTCTGTAAAATATCGTTTCCTTGATCGTCGTATCAATAGCTCCTTGAAACATCGACGCGCGCATGTTGAAATATGGCGAGACATCTAAATATTTCAACATTTTTTGCGATGAATTGAGGTTCACGTTGTGTTCCATGCCGGAGCGGATAAATCCTAACGAGTCGTTGCCAAAAGTATCGCGCTGCATGTCGCGACGCACATTGGCCCTTGTATTGTATGAATAAAAAATATTGTTATACCACGACGGTTCGCTTCTCGCTCCGCCGGGTCTAAACGGGAGAAACGCTCTGTTTTGCAGCCTGAAATCAAACGACGGCATATCCTCAATTATACGATCGGTCGCAAGATTGTGATTTCTGCGCCACGTAACGTTTGTTGACGCGTTAATCCTGTTGAATCTGTGCGACAAAGACATGTTTGCGTTGAGCTGCTGCTGTTCGAGTTCATAGGTATTATCGCTGTATAGCTGATTGAACGTGCGGCTTGATAGAATGCTTCCCTGCCCGCTCAGGCGCGTCCTGCCGTCCGGCGTGAGAAGTTGGTTGTGCCGATAGTCGAGCGCCCATTGCTGCGAGGTGTTTTCGAGCCGGTTGTCGAGGACGTATCTTCCCGATACTTGACCGTCGAGAACGTAGCGTAGCGCGTAGCGTCCGCCCGCGTTGAACACGAAGCTGTTGAACTCTTGTGCCTTTGCGCTGAGTACGAGATCATAGTAGTCGTTTGGGGCGAAATAGTAGCCGAGGTTATCAACATACCCGCCGCGCTGAAGGCTTCCGCCCCACGACGGCGTGAGCCAGCCGCTGCGCCTGCCTCTTTGTAGAGGCATGACAAAATAGGGAAGAACGGCAACCGGAGCATCGGCGATAACGACAACTACCGGACGGCTTACCACCTTGTCGTCGGGAATTATTTTGATGTGCCTGCCGTAAAAGTAGTAGTGCGGATTTTCGGGATATTGGCAAGTAGTGTAGTCGCCCTGTTCGATGTATAGGTTGTTTTCCAGGGATTTGACGATATTACTGCCAACGACATAAGTATCGTCGAATCGTGTCACCGCATAACTCACGCGTCCGCGCCGCGTCCTTATGTTATAGGCCATGAAGTCGCCGAAGGTAGTATCGCGGCTTTCAATGAGCATCGGCGTTCCGCGGGCCTGAAATTGATCGTTTGATACTGTGTAGATTATAGTGTCGGCGGATAAGGTGACGTTTTGATATTTTATCCATGCCCGGCCGTAGAGAAACAGCACCCGTTCAACATTGTCGTAATCTACAAAATCGGATTTGTAAAATACGGTGTCGGTGATATTGCCATCGGTTCTTTGAATGACGGTATCTGTGACGATGATTTCAGTTAATGCCGGCGAGTCGATGAACAAATCGGTGTCGATGCCGGCTAATGTGTCGATGTTGATGTGCGTGTCATTATCAATGCTATCAACAATGCCGTTATTAACGTCGTCGATATTCTGCGTGTCGACAATCACATCCTGTTCCGCCCATATCAATCCCGCGAAGGCAAAAAAAACGCCTGCGGCGCACAGGCATAGCCTTGTTATGGCATACCTGTGCGCCTCGCGTCTCATCTTGCCGCTTCCGCAAGCCTCTCTCAATTTTCCGGCAGCTCCGAGCCTGAAAAGAAAAACGCTATCTCCTGCCGCGCAGTTTCCGGCGCGTCCGATCCATGGCACGCGTTGAATCGCACCGACGTGCCATAGAGTTTCCGTATAGTGCCCTCGGCAGCTTTTTCCGGATCGGTCGCGCCCATGAGTTCTCTCCAGCGCGCTATCGTGTTTTCGCCGGAAAGCACGAGCGCTATGCACGGACCCGATGTCATGAAACTGAGCAGTTCCTCATAGAACGGCTTTCCTTTGTGCACGCCATAAAATTCTCCGGCTTGTTCCCGCGTCAGCCTGAACATTCTCGCCGCTTCGATAGTTAAGCCGCTGTCCTCAATTACGGTCAAGATTTTTCCGGCATCACCGCTACGCAACGCGTCCGGCTTTATGATTGCCAATGTACGGATTGATTGCATCAACAACCCCTTTCTGTTGATTATTGTTAGAATTGAACATTATCAAATAAAAGAACATGTGCGTAAGCCAAATCCGCCCGAAAGTCGTTTGAAACCAAAAAGTTTCTTGTGTAATGCCGCTGAAAAACATAGCTAGTGTGGAGTATAGAAAACATTTAGCCGCGTTATTGCCGAGTCTGCTCCTTTTGACTAGCTTCCGTGTTATTTCAATAAAAATGGCTAAAAATATAATCAGGCCTATAATACCGGTTTCGACAAAAACATGCATGAAATTATTATGAGCCCCCGAAGTGAACATACCTACTTCCAAAAAATAATTAAATTTCAACGTGTTAAAAGTGCCAATACCTATACCAACAATTTTTTGTAGCCAGGTGCCATGTTGCACGTGTTCGTAGACTCGTTCCCAAATCAGCACCCTTCCATAGGCGCTCATATCTATATTGTCGATAGAACTCATATCTAAACCAAGTATACTCAATGCTATACCTCTCACAGGCGATATCCAAAGTACGGTGAGTGCGAGTAGAACGGACGCGAGGAAAATAGGCCACGCGCCGCGCTTATGGCTATAGAAGCACAAAAACACAGTAAACGGTACGGCAATAATCATACCTATTTGGCTACTACGGCTACCGGAGACCAATAATACCGTCGCGGCGCACAAAAAACTTATACAAATGGAAAAAAGACTTTTAAGTTTATACTTATCGCGCAGTTGAAAAAACGCGGCTGACGCAACTCCGGTCGAAAGTACCATAATGCAGGCAAGCATTCCGTGGTGTGCCCCCAATGTACCTGTCAGGCTTCTCGTGAAATCTTTTAATTCTCTGCTACCACCCGCAATTTCCTTCGCAAACGCGAAGCCTATCTGGCAAAATACGCAAAATATGAAGAAAAAAACAATCTTGTTCCTGTGTTCTTCCCACTCCGGCTGGGAAAACAGGATAACGGCAATCACTAAATTGACAATCTTATAGATAAAAAATGCCGAAGTGATGTTTTCAAAGAAGCCATGATCATAGAAATTGACAATGAAACCGACTATTGCCCACAGCATGAAAATACATAAAATTGTAAACAGTGCGCGTTGTTTGGAGAGTGCCGCTTTCAAATCTATTTTCTTGCCAAAAACGAACGCCAAAAACAGTAACAGAAAACTCACGTCAACAATTTGTACGGCAAACATTAAAGTATTGCCGTAAATACCACGAACAGTGAAAAGGCTTACCACGAACAGATACGGTATTGAAACTGGTTTAAGGATAACCAAAGTCATTGCAACAAACACTATCGCGTAGGATAAAACGCGGTAATTGTCCCACGCCACCGCATAAACAACTAACGCCAATGCCGCTAATCCGAATATCTGGCAAACAACAAACTCGCGTAAATCGTTCTTCGACGATGCTGTAGAGTTACCTTTAGATAGTGTAGCCATTTGTCAGCCGCAACCGTCAGGTTAATTCTCTAATTTCGGCGGCCTAAAGCCAGCTCGAAAAAACTCAGTGAAAAATTTATATATCACTATAATAAATGTCAAAATGAACATATATCCGGCAGTTATCATCAAAACCATTGAAAGGCGCTTAGGGCGCGCTTTATATTCCGCTGTGTATGGCGGGTCAATCAGCACAAGAGACGATACATCCCGCGCTTCCTGTAGCCGCGCCTGTTCAAGTTCGCTTGTGAGCATGAGATGAACTTGGTTCTGCACTTCAATACTCCTGAAGAGGTTAGTGTAAGCGGGTGTCAGCTCGGTAGATAAATTTAGCGATGGAATGACGGCATATTGCTCACTTTGTTCAAGTTCAGCCAGTTGTCTTTCGTAGATCCTTTTCAAGTTCAATGCGGAATTAATTTCGGGAGAACCCGTTCTAAATTCACGCTGGAGTGCTTGTAGCCTGATGTCGTTCATTATTGCCGCTGTTTTGATATCTGAGTATGTTTTCAGCGTAAGCTTCATTTGCTCGGTAATGTTAAATGCTTTGTGGGTAATCTGAAAGTCCCTAAACGCTTCTTGGAGGCTATCTAATCTTTTTGAGCTAATGCCGAATTGAGATTCAATGAATTCCCTGTTGCGTCGTGCCTTGTTTATGCTTATGTATACTATCGCAGAATCGAGGCTTGCGAATACAAACTCCGCCATCATTCTGGCAGTGTCGGGATCTGTGTGATAAGACTGTATAGTATAAGAGATGGTTCTGCTTGTGCCGATACCCCTTCC
This sequence comes from Chitinispirillales bacterium, assembly GCA_031286265.1. Taxonomy (GTDB): domain Bacteria; phylum Fibrobacterota; class Chitinivibrionia; order Chitinivibrionales; family Chitinispirillaceae; genus GUT77. The sequence continues at coordinate 8,126 of JAITUP010000075.1, forward strand.
TCTCAGTGTGGGTACTAAGATAATCTGTTTTTCCATTTGCTTTACAGCCAGTTCAAACATGTTCGGGCTATCGCGTAAATCATAGTTGTCGTAGAGATTGAACTCTTCAATAATATTCCTCTTCAATACTTTGCTATCAAAAATGGCCTCAATATGATCCCCTGATTCATTGCCAGCAAGTAGTCCAAAAAATGGATTGCCTCCCATGGCCATCATGGCGCCAAGGCCGGAGCTGGAAGCGGCACCGCCGGATGGTGGCAAAAATGTGGCTTGTGAGCGATATTCCTTCTCTGCAATGAAAAACGCAAACACCACCGACACAATCCCCACAAGCGTCAGGTTCGCAAGTAAAAACCACCGTTTTTTCCACAATAGTAACAGATAAGGCCAAAAATCAAACATCATAAAATTCTCCACTACAGTAAAATCTCACACATGACGTTGTGTGAAAAATGCAAAATCATATTTTAATATACTATATCGCCTTGCGCCATAATATAATTTAATATCAAATAAATACAGGACACCGTTTTTTTGAGGAACAAAATGAATTCAAGATCCCTGTCTGCGGCAGTTAAGGTAATCCTTGCGCTTGCTGTTTTTTCAAACGTTTTCGGGCAGCAGATGCCGCACTCCGCCGCCGGTATGCCCTTTGCCACCACCGGCACGGGAATGCCAAGCAGCGGCTTTATGATGCAGCAACCCGCATTTTCCGACCATCCCGGCATAGTCCCGACCGACAACACTATAGACCCCGACGAATACTTAATTGGCAGCGGAGATGTGTTCTTTATAGCCGCGGCCGCGTCGCCCGCGGTAAGATTCGTAGCGCCGGTCGACCATTTGGGGAGAATATTCGTCCAAAATATCGGATCAATAGACCTTGGAAAAATCACCTACACAGACGCGAAACGGATTATCGCCGAGCACGTTTCCACTATACTGAGGCAACCGTCGGAGATCTATGTAACGCTGACTCAAGCCAAAAACGCCACCATATCCTTTACCGGCGATATACACAGCCCCGGCGCCTACGACCTGCCCGGGACCACACGCCTCTTAGACGCGATACGAGTGGCAAACAACGGAACATTGCCCACCCCGGCAAACGCCGACCTGCGCCAGATATGGGTAACAAACGGCGACCAAACCGTTTCCTACGACCTGTTAGCCTACCTCTATAAAGCCGACTTCTCGCAGAATCCATACATATATCCCGGCGACCGAGTCAGGATAAGCCCCGCGATAAACAGTGTGCGCATCAGCGGCGCCATAAAATATCCGCATCAGGGTTCATACTCAATAAAGGTGGGCGAAACCCTTGGGGAATTTCTATCGATGTTTGTTTTCGACGACATCGCGGATACGGATAATATCATCATATTTCAACCGTCCGACAACTCCAAAATACGGCTTTCCGCAGCCTTGGAACCAGACCGCGTTTTGAACAATCTTGATGTGATAACCATCCCGGTCAAGAAGAACCTCCCCGGGGTTTTCACGGTTTCCATATCGGGCGAAGTCGCGAGTCCCGGGCAATATCCCATGCAGGAAAATATTACAACCGCGAAACACTTGATAGACATGGCCGGCGGCATAAAAGAAAATGCCAACATGGCCTTAGCGGCGATCATCCGCCCGATTTCAAACCTGCCCGATCGCTTCACGTCCGGTGCGCCGCAGATGAACATCATAAGGCCGGAACGCGGCGCGTCCATCTCATTGGCCACGGCATCACTCGACTATACGATAATCAGGCTGGCGCTTTACAATGCCGACAAAATCATGCTGGAACCGGGCGACCAGATTGTCATACCCAAAAGGGACAACTTCGTGTACATCAGCGGCGCCGTGAGGAACCCGGGCGCGTATCCGTTTGTGGCCGGAAGAAGCAGCGGCTACTACGTATCCCGGGCCGGGGGGTACACCAACAACGCGGACAGATCGAACGTCCAGGTTTTTGTCAGGTACGGCGATCTGGTGCAAAGCATAGAACCGCGCTGCGTAGAAGCTGGAAGCGTGATAGTAGTGCCATCGTCGGTACAGCATAAATTGCTGACTCAGGTGGTATTGCCGATAATAACTACGATAGCCACAATAGCCACGGCAATGGTTGCGGTTTACAGTATACGGTAGGACTATTTTCAATTGACGCAAAAACAAGAAAGCGTTCGGAAATCGTCGGCTATGAAAACCCTGTGGCGAATAGCGCGTATCGCGCTTGCCGTCCTGCCCATAATATGGATTTACACCCGTGCCGACACCGATGCCCTTGGGAAGGCCATAACCTCGGCAAGTATGCCGATCGTGGTTGCCATTCTCGCGCTGGCAGTTATCAATATCGCGCTGCAGGGTGTGAAATGGTGGGTGCTTATTCGCCGCTTCGCTCCCGAACTGAAACTCGGCAAGGCGGTCGCCGTACACTTCGAAGGCACGTTTTACGCAATCGTACTCCCATCGGTCGCCGCGCTGGATGTTGTTAAGTCAGCCATGCTCTCCAGGTCCCATGATCCGTCGGTGGTTTGGGCGGCCACTTGGCTTTCTCGGCTTCTCGGTTTCTTTTCGCTTATGGTCTTCTCCGCGGTCGGGTGTATATACCTTGGCGGCAGCGGTGTTCTCCCGGCGGGTTTCGGCGTGGCGTTTGCCGCGATTGTAGTCGCTATGATTGTGTTCTTCGCGCTCTCGTTTTCAAAAAGACTGACGCGCCCGATACGTGTCGTCGCGGCAAAAATTATCAGCCCAAAAATCATGGGCAAAATCGAAAGATTGCGGGAGGGAATATACGCGTTCAAATACGCTCGCAAAACGCTCGCGCTAACACTGTTTATCTCCGCCGTAGCAAACATAATAGCCATTTTCGGCATATCGCTTGCCGTATATGTTGTTTCCGGTAAGCTCTACTTTATCGAATGCCTCGCGTTCGTGCCTTTGGTGGAGATCATGGTCGTATCGCTGCCGCTTACCCCCGGCGGCGTCGGTCTCCGCGAAGCGCTCATGGCGCTGCTTTTCACGCAAATAAATTTCAGCAGCGAACAAATCGCGCTATATGCCACGATGAGTTTGCTCATGTCGATGACAAGAGTGGCAGGGGGAGTTCTGCCGGCTTACAGGATGATTGCCCGACGGAAATAACCTCTATTCCGCCGCCGCGCTCTCGTTACCATCGCTCGGTGCCGCCGCCGGATCGTGTCCACGGCGTTTGATGGCGACTTTCTCCCGTACTTGCGATTCGATTTTTGTTAGAACATCTCTGTTTTCCTTGAGATATTCTCTTGCTTTTTCTCTGCCTTGGCCAAGTCTTTCGCCTTCATAGTTGAACCATGCTCCGCTTTTATCGACGACGCCCATTTCAACGCCCAAATCGAGCACATCGCCTTCGTAAGAGATTCCCTTGCCGTAGAGGATGTCGAACTCGGCTTCTTGGAACGGCGGTGCGACTTTGTTTTTGACGACTTTTGCGCGCGTCCGGTTTCCGACCACGCTGTCGCCGTCTTTGATAGCCGCTATGCGCCGGATATCAATACGCACCGATGAGTAGAATTTCAGCGCGTTGCCGCCGGTAGTAGTTTCCGGGTTTCCGAACATCACGCCGATTTTCATTCTTAGTTGGTTGATGAAGATCAGACATGTTTTGGATTTTGACAGGATTCCCGTCAGTTTGCGCAGCGCTTGTGACATTAGCCTTGCTTGCAGTCCGACGTGGCTGTCGCCCATTTCGCCCTCGATTTCCGCGGCGGGGACAAGCGCGGCCACACTGTCTATCACAATCAGGTCGATCGCGCCGCTGCGTACTAACGTGTCGGTAATTTCGAGGGCCTGTTCGCCGGTATCGGGCTGCGAGACGAGCAGGTTGTCGATATCAACTCCGAGGCTCTTGGCATAAGACGCGTCAAACGCGTATTCCGCGTCGATAAGCACCGCTACGCCGCCCTGTTTTTGGACGTTTGCTATCGCGTGCAGGGCCACGGTAGTTTTCCCCGACGACTCGGGGCCGTAGATTTCGACGATGCGGCCTTTCGGGAACCCGCCTACGCCAAGCGCGGTATCAAGCGAGATTGATCCGGTGGGGATTATCTGAAGGTCGGCATTCAGCGCGGTTGTGCCGAGGCGCATTATTGAGCCTTTGCCGTGCGCTTTTTCTATTTGGCTCAACGCTTGCTCAATGGCGGCGTTGCGTTGTTTGCCGCTGTCTTTGTTGTCGTCCGAAACCTGTGCTGTCGACGACGCGCTTTTTCTTGCCATGAACACTGCTCCTTGGTAAAAAAATGTACCTGCCTGTCTAAAATATATGATGTTTCGTAGCTCTTACAACTTTAAAGTCAAATTCTTTTTTGGGGGGACAGGGGCTCCGCTCCGGCAAGCCCCCGAAAGATTAAAAAGAATTTGACTTTAATCTTTTAAAAGGTTTTTATTTGCTACCGACCGTCTTTCCAAGAGTCAGACGCCTGCAAATTTCCGTCGGCGTATGTCCAGGTAATCTTCTGGTATCGGAGCTTTACTTCCTCCATATGCTCAAATCGCTCTTTTGAGGGGTCTTTTACGTTGTGCATTATTGGGTGCACCGAACAGATTTTCACCCCCTCGAGCTTGTGGTTGAAATACTCCGTTTCGGTGCCGCTGTCGTCGATCCGGTACCACTTGATTTCTACCTCGCTTAGCGTCTGGCCCTCGCAGGCCGCCTTGTAGAGGTAGGGAGACGACGCGTCTATCGCTTTCAAGAGGCGGATCGCCTCATGCTTGCGGGTTCCCGTCAGTTTACCGGTGTCGGAATCGGTGGGGATGCGTACCTCGTGTTCGAACTCGAGAATCTCCACGCTCTTTTCTCTTCCGGCCACATCGACCGAACCCTCGATCAGGCTTCCGGAATTGTCTTTCATCCACATATAGGCTGGTGTTGGCATTGTTTTGCCTCCTTTTTTGGTTTTATGGTGATAAATTATAGCGGGCGGCTCCGTTGCCGCCCATACTATGACGATACAAAATTAACGATCAATTCATCCGCCCTAAATCACTCCTTTCCCTTGGGCAGTTTTGAGACGAGGGACAGGCTGATGTCTATCCCTTCTATCTGAAAGTGCGGGATTACCGACAAGCCGACACGGAAGAAGCCGGGGTTGTCCTCAATCTCGCTGACTACCACGTCGGCATCCTTCAAAGGATGCGTCGCGATGAGATCGGGGCCGGGATCGTTCATCTCGGTGACGAGTTTCTTGATCCACCGCGTCAATTCTTCCTGCAACACCGTACGGCTCTTTGTCGAGCCGATGTTTTCGCGCTGTATCACTTTCAAATAGTGAGCAATGCGCGAAATCAGGAATATGTACGGCAGCCGCGAGTTTATCCGCATGTTGGCGGTGACTATAGGGTTATCGTACTCCTGCGGCTTCTGCGCAGAGTTCGCCGAGAAAAAACAGGCATAGTCCCTGTTCTTATAAAACGAGAGAGGAATAAATCCTTCCTGGGCAAACTCGAACTCCCGCGTTTCGGGAATTAAAATTTCGGTTGGTATCTTCACTTCCGTCCCTCTGCCGGCATCAAATACATGAACCGGCAGATCATCGACTCTCCCACCCGATTCGGGACCGCGAATTTGAACACACCAACCGTTATCTATAAACGAATGAACCATGTTGGACGCAAACGCGAATGACGCGTTGCCCCACAGATATTTGCTACTATCGGCACCCGCCACGCTTTCCTTGTATACAAATTCCTTAACCGGCGCGGTATCCGGGCCATACGGCAAACGCAATGAGAAACGCGGAAGCGTCAGCCCCACATAGCGGCTGTCCTCACTCTGCCGAAACGAATTCCAGCGCAGAAAATCCGAACGTTCCATATAGTTATGCAAATCTTCTATTTTTGTCAAATCAGCCGCCTTGTCCTTGGCAAAAAATTGCGGCGTGGCCGAGCATATAAACGGGCAGTGACACGCCGCAGCGACCTTTGATACTTCCTGAAGCAGCGCGATGTCCGCCGGGCTTGAATCAAACGCGAAATCGCTGATCATCGCGGCGTACGGCTCGCCGCCGGGGGTGTCGTACTCGTCTGTATAGACGTGCCTGTAGAGCCCGGATTGAATCGTTTCGGGGACATCCTCAAAATCTTCGGCCAGCTCTTCTTTTGAAACGTCGAGAATGTTGAGCTTGACGTTTTTTCTGAAGTCTGTGCGTTGTACGAGAAATTCGAGACTGCGCCATATCGATTCGAGTTTCTGGAACTGCGGCGCGTGCAGTATCTCGTCGAGCTGCAGCGATATACGGCGGTCAAGCTCCGCTATCTGGCAGTCGAGTACCGTCTTGTCAATTTTCTCGATGGTGTTTGTCGATGCGAGAACGCTATCGACAAACATCGCGAGGGCGGCGCCTATGCGCTCGTTTGCGTTGCTTTCGGCGAGCGCTTGGGGATTTCGGTATTTTGAAATGGCGATCTCGGTTTCCGGCGGGGCGATGTTCATCGTTTGATAGATATACTCCAAGCCGGAAACTGGCCCCGCTTTCCCGGTTTCTACTTCCGCGACTGCGGTTGCTGTTTTTTTAGACATTTTTTTTGCTCCTTTTTTTTGTTCGATAATTATAATTATACTTCACGCCACATCCCCGTTAAATCGGCTTCAAGCCGCTTTTATCCTCCAACTCCGGGACGATTTTTTGCAATTCCGTCCGTAGATCTTGCGCCGCTTGAGGATTTTTTATCAGTTCCTCAAGCCTTCTTCTAAATTCCCTGTTGTCAAGCAAATTTGACTTCAGGTCTTTGAGTAAATTTCTCGCCGCCAGAAGACGGCTCAACGACGGTATAGCGGACGCTATGCTCTCGGGTCTGAATGAGTTCATATTGGTTATTGGGATATCAACCAACATCTCTCCGTCGCCCGACAACTTGTTTTCGACCGTAAACGACAGCTGGAGGCCAAGGTTGGCCATAACCTGCTGGAAGTTGTTTTTGTCGACGGAAATTTTTTCCCGATCCGCGACTCTGGTCTCCTTTTCCCGGCACGTGAAATCGCCCATAACGAGTAACTTCAGTGGCAATTCAACGCTTTTGCTCGCCTCGCCTTTGCCGATATCGAGCTTTAGGTTAATCCGTGCCGCCGGAATTTCATTTTGAAAACTTCCTGGCATATTTACCGCCTTTCTGTTAATAAGGTTTTTATTTTATTGATACTGCCAATCAATTCTTGATATTCGTTACGGCTTAATTTGATGACGACCGGGTCTTGCGAACCGCCATCGACATCGCCGTTGTTTTTTTCGCTTGCGACGGGCGATTTGGCCGATTGTTCGTTTTTGCCCGTGTCGACCGCACTGCTGCCGCCCGTGTTATTTTGTGTTGGCGACGATGCCGTCTCTATCGATTTTTCCCACTCTGTTACCCTTTTGTAAAGCAACAGCGGGAACGGCGCGCCGCTTGATGAAAAACGCTTTTCAAGCGCGGGGCGAAGTTTGCCGAGCGCGTCTTTAAGGCGTTTGACACCGTCGGCATCATCGACAGACGCTTCTATTTTGGGGCACTGGCTGGTGAACCGCGACTCCGACAGCCACCGCAGCGCCGCGAGCTTTGCGTTTTCGCGCGGCGGATAAAGCTGCTCAAAATTATTTTCGCAGTAATCGGCCAACGCGCAAAAAACATCCGCCAATCGCCCGATCTCACTTTGCCGCAACACCGCATACGCGAGAAACGCCAGCGCACGCGTGTCTTTGGACTTCTCGCTCAATATTTTTACTGACAGCGTTTCTACAAGATTGATGTCAATATCGCCGAGCTTCCCCATTTCTCCCTTGAGCCGCTCATAATCGACATCATAATTCACGTCCTCCCCAAACGGATTTTCCCCCGCAATAGGGGCGGTTATCATGGAATAAAAATCCGACATATAGCCCTCCTCGGCCCAAATTTAGGCCTAAATTAATGAAAATCTGTACAACTTTTACGACAAAAAACCAACACAACACAAGTTGAGTACGACGCGAACAAACACAACGAAAGTACAACGCAAGTTACAACGCGAATACAACGAAAAAAAACCGTAGGGGTGGCCTACAGCCACCTACCCTTTACAACGTGAAACGCGCGGCAAAGACTAACACAACGAGAACTCCAAAAAGCCGCCACTAAAACTAATATAATTCATGGAATCAAAAAAAACAAACTTTTTTTAAAAAATTATTCCCTCGTGTTGTGCAAAAACTGGCTAAGCCTCTCCCGCGACACCGGATTCTGCATCAATTTCCTGAGCGACCGATCCCTGATAATCCTCACCCGTTCGCGTGTTAGCTTCAATTCTTTGCCTATTTCTTCAAGCGTAAACTGCTTGGAAAAGTTTAGCCCGAAGTACATTCTGAGTATCCGTTCTTCCCGGCTTGAGATGTGCTGCAACACGCTGTCGAGGGCATCGTTCAGCTCCTTGCGGATGCTTTCGGTATCCTGCTCCGGGTCTTTGCCGATGACATCAGAGAGTGTTTTTGCGTTGTCGTCGTCTTGCCTTGAGCTCATTATGGGGGTGTCGAGCGATATTCCGCGCAGGCGTTCCATCACTTCCACGATCTCGGCCTCACGGTCCTTAAACTCCTCCGACTGTATGGTGGTGAGATAATCGCCGCTGTTGCGTTCGAGTTCTTGCCGGAACTTGTGCAGGAGCGCCATCTTGTTGGGCGGGATGCGCACAATGCCCACTTGCTCAAACAGCGCTTTCTGGATAGATTGACGTATCCACCACACGGCATAGGATATAAATTTGACGTTATTCTCCAGATCAAACCGCTCCGCAGCCTTGAGTAAGCCGATATTGCCCTCATTGATGAGTTCAAGATAGCTCAACCCGCGGCCCCTGTAGCGTTGGGCGATGCTCACTACAAAGCGCAGGTTTGCCGTAATAAGCCTCTCTATGGCTTCGGCATCACCATCACGTACGCGCACAATAAGCTCCCGTTCTTCCTGCTCGTTGAGCATGGGGTATCGCTTAATATCGCGGAAATAAAGCGTTTCCGACCTTAAATTCATAAAACACCTAACCGGGCGAAGCGTCCCGATATTTTTTACATTGCCTTAATATAGTACTTGGAAACAACGAAATACAAGCCTGTTAAAAAATTATGGGTTACTTAATTGAAAAACCCACAAAATATAACAATCGCGTTAACAGACCTATAGCTAAAATATACTGCGCGTATCAATGCCGCACGCAACATCCAAGGTATTCTACCACGCCGCAGGAATTTATCGTGGCAGAGATGGCTACTCAAATCAATATACAACAATTTCACATATAAATACAAATTTTATTTTTGGCGCCTGACAGCCACCGCAACGGGACGGGCGCATTCAGAAAATTTTTTGATACTAAAAACGCCGCCGATAAACGTTAAGACTATTAAGGGAGTGCGTACAATAACCAATCTTCACGGGTATAGTAATGTTGAGCTTACAAAAGACATGGCCGTAGCGGAGCGTCGTGCCTTTTATTAACCCGGCGGTAATTAACCTCAATTATCTATTGAGTTTGGCTTTGTTTTTTGGTGACAGGGCTCATAAGTTTCCTCTTTCAGTGGGCATACTATCGGGGTAAAATGTTAAAATCAAAAACAAAACCACCCTATCGACTTGTTTTGACTTTAGCATTACACCCGACCGTAGGGTTTTAGGATACGGGTTTTTAGCGTAATTCGGTTTTAAAATGGGGGCGTTACGGGAGATAGTCTATGCTCGAAGTGAGTGAGGGTGTACAGTGTACACCCTGCACTATGATTGAGAGAGAGAACTTTGAGCCCCTGTCACCAAAAAAGAATTTGATTTTAAAGACCTTAAAAGGTTTAAAAGACTTTGATTTTAACGTCAAGGTCAATTGCCGCCGGGTTAATAGATACGGGCTTTAACCCCTCCCGTTGTTTTCTCTTCAAAATAACTTTCACACCATCTTAGCCATAACGTATATTATATCTTAATGGTTTTCTACCCTAAATTCCGCAAATATCGGGAAAATAGTAAACATGGATACTGTGGAAAAAACTATGGATGCTGAAAATTGCGCGTTGTCGCTATTTGATATGCCGGATGGCGGTCTCGCAAGCGGTAAATTAGACGTAGTCCAAGCCGAATTTCTAAACGCGCAAACGATGTCGTGGGAAGAACTGTTTGACGGGTACAACAGCCTTTGCGCGATTACGTATTCTTCCAGTGTTGATTTTATTTGCAGGCTGCTGAAAAAATTCGACAGAGCGGAAATTATCTTCGGGTTTCAGGATATCATGTCGTATAATTTACAGGAAATTATGGCATACCAAATTAAAACTATAGAATGCCTGCGGGATGGGGCGTCCAAATCCAAGTTAGATTTACTTTCGCGCGTAAACGACGGCTCCCTGCAACTGTTTGTAGCTCGAAAGCAGTTGTCACATGAAAAAATATACCTCTTGCAAGCAGACGACGGCCGCAAGCGCGTTATCATGGGTTCCGCGAATATGTCTTATTCCGCTTTCTCGGGCAGTCAACGCGAGAACATTTGCTATATGGACGGCGATAACGCGTTTGATTGGTACTACGGTTGTTTTGAACAGTTGAAAAGTTACAGTTCGGACGACATAACCTCAAAGGCGCTTGCCATTGCCGACGACGCGGAGAATATCGAGGAGATACCGGTTGCGCAAACGACCAAACTCCAAAAAGCGCTTGTGATAGAGCCGCAGGCCGCGGTAAGCGACGACGTCCGTTTTGTGCTCGATGTTAAGAATTTAGCGGGCAGGTTTTCGCCGTTTATGCCCAAGGCCGATAAACGCGGGAAGGTATTCCTCACCCCCGACGCCGTCAAACAAACCCGCCGCCGCTTGACGGAAGCCGGCGTGCAGGAGAGGGAGTTGCGCAACGAGCATCCACAACTAACCGTAGATATTGAAAATCGCACTGTTACGCTGAACGATAAACCGCTTGATCTTT
>JAITUP010000097.1 GCA_031286265.1 Chitinispirillales bacterium
AAAATATCTTCTTTTGAGGAATATAGAAAAATCTTGGGAGATCTCGGTATTGATTACGATACGCGATATTTGGCTTGATGATTGAAGCGTTGGAGGACGCATCCCGACGGGATGCGGAAATATTGAGAGGCCACGTTTTGCTACCAAGCGATACATCCCTACGGGATGCAAAATAAACCCTTTGCAATCACTATCTATGGTAAAATCAAATATAAATCACGCCAACCCACACGAAATAGCGAAGAGCCTTTTTAAGGATATAGCTCCGCCATGATCGCTTGATTTTCACTCAACCGATTGGATTGTTCCCAACGTTCCCTGCTACCGTTAACGTGTTCAAGCCAGCGATTAACGGGTTGCAGGTGCTTGTGCCTTCTAAACTTTAAATTAAAGTGGAGTAGCCCCACTTTCTCATCACTTTCCCATTTACTTGATTTTCAACCTGTTCTTTTATTATTTTTTATTAGATTCTATCACAGTGATAGCCTTTTATTTACAAAAAACAACGTTTCTAGCAAATAAAAAGCAAACAAAATCTAAATATAGTATATTGGAGTTAATAAAATCAACCTTTTTTCACTTTTTTTCACTTTTATAAAAAGGGAGCCTTTGGGCTCATTTTGCGGGGTGATTATGTTTTACAAGCGATTGCAGCAATTTTGCGTAGAAAAAGGGGTTTCTATGCAGAAAGTTGCGGCGGATATAGGGATAAGCCCGGCGGCTATAAGCAAATGGAATAAGGGCGGCAAGCCGAATAACGCGAACGCGAGGGCGCTTGCGGACTATTTTGGCACGTCTGCCGCGGAGCTTTTGGAGGGCGGGGGGGCGGCTCCGGCTATATCGGCTGGTTTGGGCGATGATTTAAATACTGGATTTCGTGCGGTGGTGTGGTCTCAACAGGATACAATTCGGGACTTATCCAATTCGAACAAAACGTTAGCCGAATCGAGCAAAATTTTGGCGGAATCAAGCAAGACTTTGGCTGAGTCGAGCAAAACCTTGGCAGAATCAGGCAAAAATTGGTCAGAATCAAGCAAAAATTTTTCCGAAGCGAGCAAAAACTGGTCAGAATCGAGTAAAAATTTCTCCGAAGCGAGCAAAAATTGGTCTACCTCAAACAGAAACCTGTCGGAATCCAACAAAAGCCTTGCCGAGTCGATAAAATCTTTGGCTGTCGGCGGCGGTTCTCCTAAAGGTCGTCGTTAGGTCTAGGTCGAGGTGAACATCGCCCTTTCCGTTCAAACGAGCCTTTGTTGTCCCAAACATTACGGAGCGGTATCGGGGGGTGAGGCGACACATTTTTAAAAAAAGGGTTTTAAAAAAACGGTAAAATCTTATGAAACGGCAGTGAAAGTCAAAAACGAAACCATGTTTAGAATGAACATCGCCCTTTCCGTTCAAACGAGCCTTTGTTGTCCCAAATATTACGGAGCGGCATCAGGGGGATAGGCGACACATTTTAAAAAAAAAGGGTTTTAAAAAATAGTTTTTAAAATTAAAAAAATGCCATGGGACGGTAGTGAACTTTTTTACAATTCTTATTTTTTACAATTAATTTGAGTGAGTTGGTATCTCTAAAAACACGTTTTTCTTTTGGCTCCATCGTAAAAATACTATTTTACCGGTATGACCCAGTCTCTGACAGACCAAGTTTCTCGTTTTCCCGAAAAACCCGGTATTTATCTGATGAAAGACGCTACGGGGAATTTGCTTTATATCGGCAAGGCGGTGAACCTGAAGAGCCGGGTGAGGTCTTATTTTTCGGACACGCACGACGGCAGGGCGCAGATCAGAGGGATGATGCGGCTACTCGACCATATTGACCTTATCGTCACCAACAACGAAGCCGAGGCGTTGATACTTGAGGCAAACCTTATACGAAAACATAAGCCCAAGTATAATATTGAACTGAGGGACGACAAACATTATCCATACCTGAAAGTTACCGTGCAGGAACCGTTTCCGCGTCTTCTTGTCGTGCGGCGCGTCGAAAAAGACGGGGCGCGGTATTTTGGGCCTTATACCGATGTTACGGTGATGCGGCGGATGGCGGATTATGCCAAGCGTATTTTTCGACTGCGGGACTGCGCAAAAAATTTACCCTTGTCAAAAGCGTCGCGGCCCTGTATCAACCATTCGATGAAACGATGTTGCGGGCCATGCGCCGGCAGTGTTTGTGCCGGCGACTACCGCTCTCACGTCGACGACCTGATAATGTTTTTGAAAGGCCGCCGGAACGACCTTGTCAAAGAACTCGAAGAGCGCATGTCCGTAGCATCGGCAGAACTTCGTTTTGAAGACGCGGCGATGTATAGGGACCGTATCGGTCTGATAAAAAACGCGTCGCGGTTACAGCGTGTCGACCTCACCGTCGCCGACACCGATTGCGATGTTTTCGGCATAGCCGTCGGCGTTCGCGAGACATCGCTGGCTATTTTGCATTTCAGGGGCGGCTTGCTTATGGCCGCGCGGAATTTTTTGTTTACCCGCGACAATTGGGACTTTGCCGAGAAGAGCCGCGATCACATATTGCTACAATTTTATATAGAGGAAAACCGCGAGATTCCGCGTGAAATAGTTGTGCCCGACAACGCCGGTTTTTCCCAATCGGTCTTGCAGGGATGGTTTGACGGACAAAAATTATGCGCCAAGGTTACAATACCTCAAAAAGGAACAATGCGGCAATTGATATTGATGGCGGAGAAAAACGCGTTGTCATACCTCGAACAAAAAGCGCCGCCCAACGCGCTCAGAGATATAGAAGACCTGCAAATCGCACTATCGTTACCAATATTGCCGCGCGTCATCGAGGCGTTTGACATATCAAATTTAGGCGAATCGTTTGCCGTCGCGGGGATGGTGCAGTTTACAGACGGGAAGCCGAACAAATCGGCGTATCGCCGCTACAAAATCAAGAGCGTTGACGGCCAAAACGATTTCGCGATGATGATGGAAGCCGTCTCACGGCGGTTACGGCGGCTTGAAGACGAGGGCGGGCAGTTTCCGGATTTATTATTGATCGACGGGGGAAAAGGCCAACTTAGCGCGGCTATGGAGGCGTTAAAGAATTTTGAAAATCAACCGCTTATCGCATCAATCGCCGAAAAGGAAAATATTTTGTTTTCACCGTGCATAAACGGCTCCCTTACATTACCGCAAACTCATCCGGCGCGAAAATTGGTAGAACGCATACGCGACGAAGCACACAGATATGCGCTGTCGTATCACACAAAAATCCGCGGCAGGCAATTTACCCGTTCATCATTAGAGGAACTGCCGGGCATAGGTAAAGTCCGGGCGCGGTTGTTGCTAAAACATTTTGGGTCTATTAAAAGACTAACGGAAGCGCCCGTAAGCGAAATAGCGAGCGTGCGAGGATTCTCGGAAGAATCGGCGGCTAAATTGAAAGACGCGATAATCGGACGCGCCGCCTCTCCGCCTTTACCTCTTTCCTGATTAGTCTTAAGTTGCTTTTTTGATCATTTTTCATTTTCCGCCTCACATAAACTATATTACTCATTATGGATAGACGAAAATTACCAATCGGCGGCGTTCAGTCGTTCGGCGAGCTTCGCAGAGAATGCGATGTGTATGTCGACAAAACCATGCATATCCATAATATGGCATCACGATACAAAACCGTATTCCTGTCCCGCCCTCGCCGATTCGGGAAGTCGCTTTTGTGCTCTACGATAGAATCGCTGTTTCGCGCTGAAAAAGAGTTGTTTGAGGGGCTTTTTATAGCGGGGACAGATTGGGAATGGAAAGCGCACCCTGTAATCCACATCGGGTTTGGACACAGCGATTTTACCAACAATGGAGCGGAGGCGTTGACTATTATTTTAGAGCGCGAGTTGGATAACGTTTGTAGCGAATATGGCATATCCGTAGAAAAAACCGGCGACATTTCCGACCTGTTTGTCCGAGTTATCACCGGGCTCGCCCGGAAAGTAGGCCGGCCGGTCGTGATAATAGACGAATACGATAACCCTCTCTTGGCCACGATAAATCAACCGGAGTTCAACGAGAGATTGCGGGAAAAATTAAAAGGGTTTTACAGCGTTATCAAGCAATACGGAGAACACATTCGGTTCGCGTTTATTACCGGTGTTACCAAGTTCGCGCAAGTTAGCGTGTTTTCGGGGATGAACCAGCCTCAGGATATTTCCATGATGGCCGATTATTGCGATATCTGCGGGGTAACACAGGAGGAATTGGAGAAGTTTTTCGCGCCGGAGATAGACGCATATTCCGAAAAACACGGCGGCAGAGAGAATTATCTTGAGAGATTAAGGGAGTTCTACAACGGTTATTGTTTTACAAAAGAAAGAATACCGGTATATAATACCTATGGTTTGCTAAACCATTTCGAAAACTCCGCTGATTTTGCCCACTATTGGAGTATGACCGGAGCGCCGTCGTTTTTGTTGAAATATTTAGAAATGAAAGGTACTGACACTGTCAACATAGAAGAAGCCAGAATGGAAGCCGGCAAGTTCGGCGGCTACAAAGACAACACGATAACACTTTTCCCGCTTCTCTATCAGGCCGGATACCTGACCATTTCCGATTACGATGAAAAAATCGGATTTTACCGGCTAAATTATCCAAACATCGAAGTCCGCAAAGCGCTCGCCGTTTTTTTGTCGGACAATTATTCCAATGCGCAAAACATTCTAAACGACTCTCCCTCCATCGAACTCATAAACGCCCTGTTAGAAGGTAACATGGATGAATTTATGGATACGTTAAAATGGTACCTCCAAACCGTCGATTACTCCCTAAGCAGCAAAATCACCGAATTTTATGTTGAATTTGCCGTATCCAACGTAATAAACATGCTCGGCCTGCGCTGCATAAACGAAGTTCACACCGCAAACGGCAGAATGGACAGCGTCATACACGCGGGGGAGTATATATACATCATTGAATTTAAGGTTGATAAACCGGTAGAAACCGCCCTAAGGCAGATAAAAAGAAGAGATTATGCGCTCATCTACGCGAAAGAGGGGAAAAAAATTGTGAAGGTTGGAGTGGTATTCAGCCGTGAGGCGCGGAATATTGTTAGCTGGGGAATGATTTGAACTTGCCGATTATTTTTTAAAAAACCTTTTTTTAAAAGCTATTTTTTTAAAAAGGTCCGCCTGACCCTTTGGTATATTAACCCGGCGGCAATTGACCTCAACGTTAAAATCAACTTCAAAAGATAAAAGTCAAAATCTTTTAAACCTTTTGGTGACAGGGGCTCCGCCCCCGTAACGCCCCCATTTTAAAACCGAATTACGCTAAAACCCTTATCCTAAAACCCTACGGGCGGGTGTAATGCTA
>JAITUP010000106.1 GCA_031286265.1 Chitinispirillales bacterium
GCATTACACCCGACCGTAGGGTTTTAGGATACGGGTTTTAGCGTAAGTCGGTTTTAAAATGGGGGCGTTACGGGGGCGGAGCCCCTGTCACCAAAAAAGAATTTGATTTTAAAGACTTTTAACGTTGAGGTCAATTGCCGCCGGGTTAATAATGACGTTTAGAATTTAACAATCCCCAGGCTGCCCGTACTGCCGCCGGGGGATTGCGCCTCTCTGTGTATCTGCTCCACACCATGTCGATATCGGTATCGTCGCCAAGCGCGGCGGAAGATGCTAAAAGCGATGCCATGAGCATCCGGTTATCGGAGTGCCTGGTGATACTGCCTGTGGCGGGCAAGAGTTCAAGCGATAAACGCCTCATCTCCGTTAAGTCATATTCACAGAGCGCCCTGAAATAATCCATCCATCTTGCCTCGTTTTCACCGAAAGTCATTCTTGATGTTTGCCGCGCAACGACACCCCAGACATCCCGCATTTCTTCTGCCGACAAATAAGGCAGAGTATGCTGTAGAATTTGTATGATCGCGTCGTGCAGTTGCCAAAAATTCACCCTTTCGGGACGCAGAGACGCGTAGTCGAGAACAAAAACCGGTGTTGGGGTGTACCCGGGCATAGGCACAGGATTGTCGTTAAATACGCTTACGATGAGCTCTTCGACCGTAGCTCTGGCTCTTTGTGCGAGGAACAGATTGTTCAGGTCAGACACTGCCCCCCTCGAGCTGAGGCTCACAAAACCCGTGTCGGCAAAGACGATCCTTTGTACGGGAATGATGAAATCCCGTATATCGGAAAGTTCCGATACCGAAGTACCCATAAAGCGGTGCTTGGCGGCGTTGAGGTCTACGTATGAGTGAAAATCGCTGTTTGGCGGCGTGGGGTATCCATGTATGAACGGCCCAAGGAAATTTTGATCCGCAAGCCTGAGCAGCCTGAAATCATCAAGGTCCGAAAAACCCAATGTCTCAAGGCTTTTAGCCATCTGTTGAAACGCGAAAATATCCCGTTTTACGCTGATATCCGCGTTTTCGTCCTTTGCCGCGATAATCAAAAGATCGGAACCCGCAATATACATTTCATAAACAGGGAAAGATTCCTCAAGCGCCTTGAGTATCGACACCAAAATCGTGACGCTGGCTTCATAGCTGTGGAACCATTGCATGAGTATCCCGCCGTCGTTCAGATGGTTGCGCACATGATTGAAAAACTCCAGCGAAAACAGGCTCGATACTCCGCTCACCCAGGGATTGGAGGGCTCGGAGACAATCACGTCGTAGGTACGGCTGCCCGTGGAGAAGAAAGTTTTCGCGTCTTCTATATATATGGCGCTGCGCGGATCATTAAACGTGTTCGCGACTTTGGGGCCAATCATTTCCGCAAGTTTCACCATCGCGGGTTCTATCTCTATCACATCGAGCCGCTCTATCGCAGGGTCGTAGAGCATAAAATGCGATGTCATCCCCGCACCCAGACCGATTACCGCCGCCGTGCGCGGTCCTTCGTGGACGCTAAGCGGCAATACGCCGAGAAGCGCCATCGTATACTCGTCGCCGCTAATCTCGTCACCAAGCCCGACACTCGCGTCAGGCTTGCCGTTTGTCGTTAGCACTAAACTTCTCCCCGATCCGCTCTTAAAGAGCGTGACAGAGGCCGTCTTGCCGTCTATGTGCCCCAAAATTTGCTTGGTTCTTGAAACCGAGCCGTAGCGAAATACCCCCGACGAAGCGAGAGTCGGATCAAACTTGCCAAACGCAAACGCGGAGACAAGCACAAATATAACAACCGCCTGCGCGGCAGTTCGCACACGCGATTCCCGCGTCTCGCGGAATCGATACATCACATAAAGCCCAAGTCCCATATCGATAGCCGCGCCGATGATAATAACATACTTGAGGCCCACAAGCTCCATAAGCAGCCAAACCGCGGCGATAACGCCAAGTATTCCGCCAAAAGTGTTGATCGCATACACTTTCCCGATAGTTTGCTCGCCGTATCCTCTCTTGTAAAGCATGTGGATGATAAGCGGGACGACCATCCCCGCGCAGATTGTGGACGGCAACATGATTATCATGCAAATAAAATGACTGATGATATTAAAAAATACATACCCTTCGGGAGTTTTATCGAGGCCTTCCAAAATAAAAACCATGAAATTAAACATGTTTCCATAAGTAAACAGCGTCATAACAGCCCCCGCGCCCATCGCTATCTGAACGATTGCGAGAAACCGCGGCGCGTTTTTGATACTATCGAGCTTGTTACGAACAAAGAAACTGCCAAGCGCAAGACCAAGAATAAACGCGCTGAGCATCAGTTCAAACGAATGCGTAGAACTGCCGAGAACGAGGCTAAGCATGCGTATCCACGCGATCTCATACATGAAAGACGCGGCGGCGGTGGCGCAGGCGACGAAAAGGAGCGGATAGTAGTAGCCGCGTTTATTACCGATAGTATGGAGCGCAGGGCGTGGAGTCAGTTGACTATTATTGATGGGTTTAATATTGATATTATTGGCGTTATCAACCCCGCTAACTTTGCGACTTCCATATTTGTCGCAAAAATACAACGTCAATATCGAAATCCCCACCGCTAAATCAATCGCTCCCCCCGCGATAATCGCACCCTTGAGCCCCCAGTGTTTCACCAGATAAAATCCGCAGAACAGAACCCCAAACGATGCCCCAAACGTGTTGACAAAATATATCACCGATGTTTTATATCCGCTAAGCCCCGGGAACCGCCTCAATATCCCCCCCGCCATCAGCGGGAAAGTCGCGCCGAGCATCATCGATTGGGGCAAAATTATGAGCGAGGCCGTGATCCATTTATAGAGCGTGACCGGTCTCGGCCTGCCGATGGCCGGTATTATCGTCGAAAAAGAGAGGTCGAGATAGCGAATAAAGATGTCGTGAAAAACAAGCGCCGATATCCCGAGCGCGATTTCTACTATCGCGTATCCTAATAGCAAATTCTTAAATTTCCGCGCCCCAGCCGCCGCAACCCATGCCCCAAGCGCCATCCCGCCCATATAGATAACGAGCACAAGCGTCTGCGCGTAGGCCGCGTGGCCCAAAAATTGCTTCAAATACTGTGACCAAATGGACTCATATATCAGCCCCGACGTGCCGGAAATGAAGAATAATGCGAAATATATGTATGTTATCGGAGATATTTTGTGTTTTTTTGGCGCCATGAGGTTTTTTACCGGAAAAAAATTTACGGACGATTACATGAATATTCCTCAACATCCGAGATAATATAATATAAAACACTTTCTTTACTTCATAATATTTTATATTTACCGTACGTAGTCATGATACTGGGGGAGCTTTCGCCTCCCCAAAAAGACTTTAAAAGAAATAAATTAAAGGAGGTCTCCATATTATGCACAACACTAGAAAAATCAACGACGATGTCTTTTGGATCGGCGCGAACGATAAACGGTTGGCCCTGTTCGAAAGCGCTTTCCCCATCCCAAACGGGGTCTCGTATAACTCTTATCTGGTTCTGGATGAGAAAACAATTCTTTTGGACTGCGTCGACAAGTCGGTAAGCGGGGTGTTTTTTGAAAACCTGTGCTACCTTCTGCAAGGCAGAAAACTTGATTACGTAGTGGTAAGCCACGTAGAACCCGACCATTGCGCAACGCTTGGCGAGCTGATTTTGCGCTTCCCGGACGTAAAAGTTATCGGTAACGTGAAAACGTTTGCCATGATAAAGCAATTTTTCAACTGCGACGCCGACAAGCACGCCGTTATCGTAAAAGACGGGGACGAAATTGTTACAGGGAGACATAAATTTGTTTTTTACACGGCGGCGATGGTTCACTGGCCCGAAGTTATGGTAACATACGACGCAACCGATAAATACCTGTATTCCGCGGACGCTTTCGGTAGCTTCGGGACACTCAACGGGAATATCTTTGCCGACGAGGTCGATTTTGACCGCGACTATCTGGACGAAGCCCGAAGATACTACACCAATATCGTGGGGAAATACGGAGCGCAGGTTCAGGCAATCCTCAAAAAAGCGGCTAATTTAGAAATATCCGCCCTCCTTCCGCTCCACGGGCCGATCTGGCGGAAAAACATCAATAGCATTATCGACAAATACCAAAAATGGAGCTCATACGCTCCCGAAGAAGAAGGCGTTTTGATAGCTTATGCCTCCGTCTACGGTAACACCGAAAACGCCGCGAATATCCTGGCGACAAAACTCGCGGAAGCAGGCATCAAAAAAATCGCGATGTTCGACGTCTCCGTTTCACATCCGTCGCTCGTGCTTTCGCAAGCGTTCAGATTCAGCCACATCGTCTTTGCGAGTACGACCTACAACTCAAAAATTTTTATAAACATGGAGACCCTGCTGCACGACATCGCAGCCCATAATTTGCAAAACCGCACCGTGGCATTCATCGAAAACGGTTCCTGGGCGGCGCTCTCCGGACGGCAGATGAAAGAAATCCTGTCGCCGCTCAAAAATATGACTTTTATAGAAAATACCGTGTCGATAAAGTCGAGCGTTAAACAAAACAATCTAACCGAAATCGAAAATTTGGCTGAAGCGATTATCGCGTCGTTTCCCAAACACGACGCGACGATAGTACGCGAAAACAAGATCGAACCGAATGCGTTCTTCAAATTGACTTACGGGCTTTTCGTCCTAACTTCAGCCCAAAACAACAAACACAGCGGCTGCATAATCAACACCGTCATGCAGATTACAGATCAACCCAAACAAATCGTCATAGCGCTAAACAAGTCAAATTACACACACGACTTAATCGCCGACTCAAAAAAATTTAACATTTCGGCGCTCACAATAGATTCATATTTCGACATTTTCAAGAGATTCGGATTCCAAAGCGGCCGCGACGCCGACAAATTCGCCGACTTTGAAGACTCCTGCAAAAAAAGTGAAAACGGCCTGTATTACATCACCCAAAATACAAACGCGTTCTTCTCCGCGGAAGTAGTCTCCGCAACCGACTACGGAACGCACACCCTTTTCGTCGCGCTAATTTCAGAAACGGCGGTTTTATCAAACGCGCCTTCGCTAACATACCAATACTATTTCGACAACATCAAACCTAAACCGGCGCCCAAACCGCAATCCTCAGACAAAAAAACATACGTCTGCAAAATCTGCGGCTACATACAGGAAGCCGACGGAGAATTACCAAACGATTACATCTGCCCGCTGTGCAAGCATCCGAAAGCGGATATGGAGTTGCAGGGATAGCGGCGGGTAGGCGGGCGGCCCAATGGGACGCCTGCCTGCCACCCACACAAAATCAAAGACCTAAAAAAAAATAATATTTTTTGCATTTTTGAGAAACCAAATATTATCTTCTAATGACTGTGCCGCCGTAGGCACAAAAGGGTAATGTGAAAATATAAATTTACTATGATTATGGAACAAAC
>JAITUP010000112.1 GCA_031286265.1 Chitinispirillales bacterium
TCGGGTGTAATGCTAAAGTCAAAACAAGTCGATGGTGTGGTTTTGTTTTTGATTTTAGGATTTTTACCCCGATAGTATGCCCAGATGTCCCCCGTAAGCGGTCGCCGCTTATGGGGGACCGCAGGGGGGCTATCGTATCGGGGCGTTACGGGGCAGAGCCCCGTCACCAAAAAACAAAGACAAACTCAATAGATAATTGAGGTTAATTACCGCCGGGTTAATAAAAGGTTTTAAAAAACTCCTCCGCCGTCTTTACCATACCATCAATATCCCTAAATTCATTTATCGGATAGCCAACCGATCGCACAAAATGTTTTCCATAGCCTTTAGTAACGATACGGTTGTCGAGCACCGCCAGTATTCCCTTGTCGCTTGCCGATCGTATCAGTCTGCCGATGCCTTGGCGGAATTTGATTATCGCTTCCGGGACGGAGTATGAGAAAAACGAGCTGCCGTATAGTTTTTCCATCCGTTGTCCGAGCGCCTGTGTTAGCGGATGAGTTGGTACCGGGAACGGCAGGCGCGGAATGATAACCGCTTCACACGCTTCACCCGGAGCGTCTACGCCTTCCCAAAATGAGTCTGTTCCGAGGAGTATCATTTTAGTTTGCGATTTGAATTGTTCAAGCATCGCGTTTCTATTATTGTTGCCGCCCACGCCCTGCGCCAATAAATTATTTCTGTCTACGTCCGGCCTCGATTTCAGATGTGTGTAGACATTATTCAGCATGGCGTTTGAGGTAAATAGCGCGAGCGTATTTTTACCAAGCCGCGAGTGAATCGCCGCGATAGCGTCCGCGACGAACGGCGCGAACTCCGGGTTATCGGGTTCGGGGCAATTTCTGAATGCGCCAAAGAGCGTTTGGTCCGGGTTGTATGGACTGGGCAGGATGATTGACGTTGTGCGGTCTGTGAATTGATTGAGCCCTACGGCGCGTTTGAAGTAATCGGTTGTCGGGCCGGATGATCTTTTGGGCGCATATTCGTCGTCGTATTCCTGATTGACGTTGCTTGTTCCCGTTGTCGCCAATGTCGCGGATGTAAACACGATCCCGCCGTTGACGCGCTCCCAGATACCCGTCAGCAATTCACTAATGTCAAGCGGCACGCCGCATAGCTTTGTCCATTTTTTTTCTCGATTACCCTCAATCCAAAAAACGTGGTCTTCGGTTTTAGCGGCTACGAGATATTGCAGATCGGCCCTGAGCTGCGCCGTTTGTTCGGCGCAGGCCTGCATTTCTTCGCGCAGCAAATCATATTTTTCTTTTTCATTAAAAGTCGACATTATCTGTTTGAATCGGTGAAACGTGTCTCGCAGATCGCTCAAGGTTATGTCAAACACCGCCGGTTCCAATAGACGTTTTAACGAATCGTCGCTGATTGCCAACTGATAATCGGCCTTGGAATTCGGGTCGGCGGATATGCTCCATTTTTCAAGTTCGTTAATCAAATCCTGTGCGCGTTTGCGTATGTGTTTAATGTGTTTTTTCAAATCATTTTCAAATTCGGCTATATCGGCGATTCCTTTATGTGTTGATGCGGTATGTAATAAATTTTGCAGTTTATCAATAAACGCCGTCGCGCGGTTATTATCAAATTCGGTACGCAGATGTTGGTGGCCGCTTGATTCGAGATGATGGGCTTCGTCAAAAATTATCGATCCAATCGCGCCGAGAAACGAAGACTCCGAGCACACGTCCGAATAAAATAGCGCGTGATTGATTACTACTATATGAGACGTTTGGGCGAGTTGCCGCGCCTTTTGCAAGAAACAACCGGTATAATATTGGCACCTCCGGCCCGCACAATCCTGACTGTCGGCCGATATCATATTCCATATCTTGAAGAACCATTTGGGATTGAAAAACGTTTGCTCCTCGATATCTCCTGTTTGCGTGGTTTGCGACCAGACGACAAGCGGCAGCACGGCGTTGCGTTCACGGGGCGAGAGATTGCCGAGTTCACCGCGTAGTAGCGTATAGAAGCGGCTGCGGCAAAGATAATTATTGCGGCCTTTGAGTTTCGTAAATCGTAAATTTTCGACATTGTCATCATCGGCGCCAATCCCCTGCTTCATCACTTCCGCGCATATCGCCGATGCCGCCGGGATGTCGCTATTGACTAACTGATCCTGTAGGTTGCGCGTATGCGTAGACACTATTACCCGGCAGTTATTTTTCAGCGCGTGGAGCGCGGCGGGCACAAGATACGCGAGTGATTTTCCGGTGCCGGTTCCCGCTTCCGCGACGAGTATTCCGTTATAATTAAGCGCCTCCATAACATTCAGCGCCATCTCTTTTTGCGCTCCACGCGGCGTAAATCCTTTTACTATGCCGTCCGCCTGCCCGCCGTCCGAAAAAATATCGCCGGCCAGACCGGCATCGACCGCGAGATACTGCTCCGGCATATCAATTTTAGGCAACTGCGGCAGCGGCGTACCGCCGCCAAGATCAACGCCGTACCGCGTCCCGCCAAGGCTCTTCACCAAAAGCCCCTTAAACGCCGACCCCGGCGCAAACGCCGCAAGCGCCCTGCGTATCTCGAGCGGCAAACCGTTAATCATCGGTATAACCTTCGCCGCGACTTCTCCCGATGCTTTGGCGTCATACAATGCACGGTGGGCATTGTCAAGTGATATTGAAAGCGATTCGCATACGTGTTTGAGTGAAAAACGCCCGATATGCTGAAGTAGTACGCGGGCAAAAAGCGCGGTGTCCATCAATTGCGGTGAAATGGTTGAAAAAGCGGTACGCTTTAATTCTTCGTTGATGAACGTCAAGTCAAATTCTATTTGGTGCCCGCAAAGCGGCAGATATTCGATAAATTCAATAAATTTGGCCGCGGTGTCGCCAAACGCGGGAGCGCCGCGCACATCGTCGTCGCTAATGTTAGTCAATCGGGCAATAAAATCCGGAATGGGCACGCCGGGGTTTATGAACGTAGAAAATTCCTCCACGGGTTTCCCGCCGATAAATTTCACCGCCCCTATCTCAATCACCCGGTCATTCTTAAAATCGAGGCCTGTGGTTTCCACATCAACAGCTACAAAATCAGGCACGATAACCGATGGCTGCGCGGTGTTTTTGTGGATATTTTTGCGAACAGCCGACGCGTCCCTGCCAACCGCGGCAGTCTTTTTGGCCTCGGCGATAAGTTCCTTCTTTGCGCTATCCGGCAACAGATCGAAAAGTTTAGGCATATCATTAACTTTCTATTTTTTATCAAGACTCCAAATATAAATATACATTTATCCGTATATGGTAAGATGTATATTTGTGTGTACGGTTTTAAAAGATTAAAAAAATTATGAAAAACATAATAAAAATAACCACACCGCTAATCAAAAGCGATCTCCTTGCCCTTCGGGCGGGCGACGAGGTTTTTTTAACCGGAACGATCTATACCGCCCGCGACGCGGCGCATAGACGCTTTGTTGATCTTATTGACAAAGGGGAGCCGCTCCCGCTCCAGCTCGAAAATCAAATCCTCTACTATTGCGGCCCAACGCCCGCGGCCCCTAATCACTGCATAGGCAGCGCCGGGCCGACCACAAGCTCACGGATGGATTCGTATGCGCCCGCGATTCTGCGTAACACGGGACTAGCCGCAATGATCGGCAAAGGGGATCGGGGCGATGAGCTTATTGATGCCATCATGGAAACCGACGCGGTTTATTTCGCGGCAATCGGCGGCGCGGGGGCGCTGATATCATCGTGCATAAAATCCGCGGAAATTATCTGCTATGAAGATTTGGGGCCGGAAGCGGTATACAAATTCGAAGTCACGGATATGGCGCTGATTGTGGCAGTTGATACGTCTGGAAAAAATTTATATAAAATGGGGCCACAGGAATACCTACACTACATCGCCCAAAAACCCCGTTAGCGGCGACGACGCGTTTGCGGTTTTTGACGATCCCGCCATTCCCGACAAAAAGGCTAACCGCCCCGCCCTCACCGCGTGCTTGAACGCCCTCGCCATGTTGACAGGATCGTCGCTGGCGGCTATGGCGGTGTTTAGCAGTACCGCGGCGGCGCCCATCTCCATAGCTTCAGCGGCGTGTGACGGTTTCCCTATGCCCGCGTCCACGATTATCGGCACGTCGACCTCATCAATCATTATCTCAATCATTTCCGCCATTTTGAGCCCTCTGTTGCTTCCGATGGGCGCGCCGAGCGGCATGACGGCAGCGGCGCCCGCATCAACCAGCCGACGGGCGGCGTATAGATCGGGGCACATGTAAGGGAGAACGATAAAACCCTCTTTCACCAATATCTCCGTCGCTTTAATCGTTTCCTGATTGTCCGGCAAAAGATAGGTGGCGTCGCTAATCACCTCAATTTTCACCCAGTCGCCGCAGCCGATGGCTCTGGCTAAGCGTGCTATCCGCACGGCTTCATCGGCATTACGCGCGCCTGATGTGTTTGGCAGCAGGATCTTCCCTTTGGGGATATGCGTCAGTATGTTATCCTGCGGCTTGTCGATATCGACACGGCGCAATGCCACGGTAATGATGTCGCATTCGGCGGCTTCGAGTACGTCTGGAATTATGCGGTCGTCACGATATTTGCCCGAGCCGGTGATTAAGCGGGAGCGGACGGGAATACCGGAGATTACCAAATCGTCGTTGTTGGTCATTATTAAGGCCTTATTCTTAAAAAGAGGGGGCAGCCGCAAGAGCCGCCCATACAAATATAATAAATCACTACGCAGAAACGTAAACTAATGTTTGATTATTAACCCGGCGGTAATTGACCTTGACGTTAAAATCAACTTCAAAACATTAAAGTCAAAATCTTTTAAACCTTTTGGTGACAGGGGCTCAAAGTTCCCTCTCTCAATCATAGGGCGGGGTGTACACTGTACACCCTCACTCACTTCGAGCATAGTCTATCTCCCGTAACGCCCCCATTCTAAAACCTAATACGCTAAAACCCTTACCCTTAAAACCCTACGGGTGGGTGTAATGC
>JAITUP010000114.1 GCA_031286265.1 Chitinispirillales bacterium
AAATAGAGTCAATATTACGTATTTACCCCATATAGTACAAAAAACACGTTTTTGTAATTACAGTAAAATCAACACATTGCAGCTCCTATTACGTAAAACATGGAAAAGTTAGGGTTTAAGGGTATGGGTTTTAGCGTATTCGGTTTTAACATGGGGGCGTTACGGGAGATAGGCTATGCGCGAAGTGAGTGAGGGTGTACAGTGTACACCCTGCACTATGATTGAAAGAGGGAACTTTGAGCCCCTGTCACCAAAAAAAGATTTTGAATTTGAATTTGATTTGGATTTTGACATTAAGGTCAATTACCGCCGGGTTAATATAAATGCCTATTTGAAAAGCCGCAGGCTCGGCAGAAGCATTTGGGCTTGTAGTGTGTGAGTGATGTGAAATTCTTTTTGGTTGACGCCCATAGGGAATATTTCCCCCGTGTTGATGTAACTCACCGGCTGCCAAAGTCTGAGGTTGTAGGCGACCGACATGCCGATTTTCTTGAAAATTCTGTATTCCACTCCCGCCCCGATATTGGCGCTGACTGATGGCGATGTTTGTTTGATTCTGGGCCATAAATAGGTTAGGTGAAAGCCAGGGCCGGCGGAGAGGAAATAGGTGCGTGTAGCGGTGGGAAACAGGAAGTGCAAATCTGCCAAAATCCCGCCGGTAAAGTAGTTGTGGAAATAATAAATCCAGTATTCGGGGCCATCGTAACCATCTCTCAAGTAAAAGAACTCCATATCCTCAGCAATCCCCCACCCACCCTCTATGGCGGCTTGAATCCTCCACCTCGGATTATTAAGCGCGAACCTCTTGCCTAACGTGAAGCCGACCATAAAAGAATTGTCCATGTCGAGACGCATGTAGGCGTCGTCGAGTTTCCTGTAACCCTCGCGCATGTTGTAGGAGACATATAAGCCGGGGAGCACGTACGCGGAAGAATAGTCGGTTGCCGCTTCGGAAGCGCATGGCTTTACCGAGGCGGTTAACGCAATCGCGATGGCGGTGATAATCCACGAGAATTTGCAGGTTGACTTCATAGGATACAATATAATCAATGGCAGGCCATCGTGACTAATTATTTTTTTTATCATTGTATTGATTTCCGTATATTATATTGTATGGTATGATGCTGATATTATCCTTAAAATCATCAAGGCAATTCGCGCCACTAATCGCGCTCCTGTTCGCGCTCACTCTTTCCTGCATCTACCCGACGCACGATAGCGACAGGGCGGAAACGCTGGATGAGCGATACAGTGTGTGGCAGTATCTTAGCGTGTTTAGCATCTATCAGGACAAAATTCCCGACGATCCTTGGAGATATTCGCCGGAAGAGCTTTTTGATATTATAAACGATACCTTACGCGGGCACCGTTACACCGATTACGTCGATTACGACTATTACGACGACGACTTTGACGATTGGGGATTTATTCGGGCCGACGTTACGGTCGTTCCCTATGATAATTCCACACTGTATCTTCACATACCGATCTTCCACTATTTAACCCTTTGGGATTTTCAGGATCATATCCCGACCATAGCGGCTTATGAAAACATTATAATCGACCTGCGGGAGAATCCCGGCGGGTTTTTGGATGTGTGCCACGATATGCTGTCCGAGTTTCTCCCATACGGCACAGAGTTTATCAAAGATTCCAGCAGATTTTACGATCCTCAATCGCGTCGAGGATTCACCAGATCGGAAGTTTTGAAAACCACAAACAAAAATCCGCGGCTGTTAAACAAAAATATAGTCGTTTTGATAAACGAAAACAGCGCCAGCGCGGCAGAGGTTATGGCAAGCGCTTTGAGGGACGCCGCCGGCGCGTATCTGGTAGGCAGTCAAAGTCATGGTAAGGGTATCGGCCAGTACTATATTCCGCGGACAGGCCGTAAAGAACTGAGTATTACAGTGATGCGCTTGAGCGGCCTATCGCTAAGAACCGGGGACTACCACGGAATCGGACTCGTGCCGGACGATATGCCGGAAGGATGCATGGAAGAAGCAGACCCGATAATGAGGGAAGAACTCGATATATACTTGAATAATCTGCTCGAGAACGACCCCGAACTCTACGAATATTATCTCGAAGACCCGGATTTCTACGAGACGACAATCAAATACTGGTCGGAGCAGTATTGCGCCCAAAAAGTGCTTATCCCCTACTCTACTCCGTCTGCTCCCAAAATGACATCGATGGCCGGGCAAGCCGCGCGATTAGCCAAACAGTCGCGAACAGCGAACCGCCGCCCGGTCGGCATGTTTATCAGGCTGGAGCCGGATTTGTTGAAATAATTTCCCCGGGCCTCTCAAAGTATCACCTCACCAAAATCAAAGTCAAATTCAAAATCTTTAAAATCTACTCTCGGGGTATAAGGTCAAAAGCAAAACACCGCGCAAGAATGAACATCGTCCTCACCGTTCCATACGAACCTTTGTTGTCCCAAACATTACGGAGCGGTATCAGGGGGTGAGGCGACACATTTTAAAAAAATGGTTTTTAAAAAAGGTTTTAAAAAAACGGTAAAATTTTATGAGACAGCAGTGTGATTTTTTTCCAATACTTCTATTTTGCCCTCCCGCATAAGTTATATTATAGCTATGATTAGAAGAAAGCTACCCATTGGCGGCGTCCAGACGTTTGGCAGGCTCCGTAAGGAGTATGATGTGTATGTCGACAAGACCATGCACGTCTACAACCTTGCATCGCGGTACCAAACCGTGTTTCTCTCCCGTCCGCGCCGTTTCGGAAAATCGCTTTTGTGCTCGACGATAGCGTCGCTGTTCCGCGGTGAAAAAGAGTTGTTTGACGGGCTTGCGATAGCGCAGACCGACTGGGA
>JAITUP010000151.1 GCA_031286265.1 Chitinispirillales bacterium
ATAAAGAAAGAAGAAAGAAGGGGGGAGCATGGGGGGGATTGTGTTTGGTGGGGGGGGGTGGGGGGGGGGGGGGGGGGGGGGGGGGCAGTTTTGGCGTGGTTGCCTTCGGCCCAGCTCAAGCAGCGGGGTGACCATCCGGTGGCTAAGCGGAGCCGAAACCACTCTCAAGGCCACAGAGTGACCTTGGCGCATCTCGCGGATACGCAAAATTTCTGATATCGCCACCATCGCAAGCAGCGTTAAAAATGCCGCCAACACCATCATCCCCTTATACTTTCTTCGAAGAAAAAACCCATATTCTCACAATCAAACGGAACCGCAATTTCATCAATACATACCAATATAGATTATCGGCAACACAAGACGCAACTTTTTTTAAAAAAATGTTATACTTTTGTTGGACGGTGTAAAAATGGTATAAAATGTCGCTCTATCCTTAACGGCCGGTTTTACTGGCTTAGTAGTCGCCGCTAAAGTGCATCTTGAAGATTATGTCTGATTTAGGCGGAAGGATTTTCGGTAGTCTGTCGCTTTGGCCCATTTTTAATTTAGTTCCTTCTCATCCCTTCAAGTTGTTTTTTCAGTTTTTTTATTTCTTCATCTTTTTGGGATAATATTTCTTTTTGTTTTTCAAGTTGCTCATTCTTTTGCTCTATTTCTCTGTCTTTTTCCCCGAAAGTCTGTTCAACATAACGCTGGTAGTAGAGTTCGTCATCAAGCTCTTTGCGCGTGTCTTTGTCTACCGCGACATAATGCAGAACCTGTAAAATTTCCTTGATTTCAGGGTCTTGTGTCTCAAAGGGGATGTTTATCATCGTTTTGTCACGGGAAACGAAGTTGGATTGCTCAAATATTGACAGAAGCATATCCAGTTTTGTACTCAAATTTTGTTTTATTCTCTGCGTTTGAACGAAGTATGCTTTGTGTGTCAGATGCTCTACAAAGCTGTCGCGTGTATTAATTATTTCGTTTGTGCTTAAATCGCGAAGTTCGGGATTGGCTACAAAAGCGGGGGAGTCTGCCGACAAGTTGAAGCCGAGGATGTATATAGCTATTATCGGTAACTTCGAATGCGTGTATTCGCCGCCTAAATACTCTCTAAAACGGTATATATCGCCCGGGCGCAATGCTTTTTGCATCTCAATAATCACCCTTTTTTCACCCTCTTCTTCGGTTTCAATCGTGGCGACAAAATCTTTACGGTATAGCGTCATCTGGTCGCCTACAATTTTCGTACGCTCCTGAGTACTGGGCTCGAGAGAAATGATCCTGCAGTCCAAAATCGTGCCAATCAGAAACTTGGCCACACGGTCATTCTCCATGAGGCGCTTGAACGCGACGTCGTAGATTGGGTTAGCTATTAGCATTTTTTGGGCTGCTCCTCCGTTGAGACGGGTGTGCGCCGTTTTTTCGCCGTATAAATCGAGAGATACGGGCTACATACCTACACTTCATACTGTAAAGATATATTATTCCATACTGCTGTCTCATAAGATTTTACCGTTTTTTTAAAAAACCTTTTTTTAAACCCTTTTTTTAAAAAGGTCTACGGTGCGGAATCTGGGTAAAAATGCTAAAATCAAAAACAAAACTACCCTATCGACTTGTTTTGACTTTAGCATTACACCCGACCGTAGGGTTTTAGGATACGGGTTTTAGCGTATTAGGTTTTAGAATGGGGGCGTTACGGGGGCGGAGCCCCTGTCACCAAAAAAGACTTTGATTTTAAAGACTTTAAAGGTTTTGATTTTAACGTTGAGGTTAATTGCCGCCGGATTAATAGATTTATCTCTTAATGGAAAATTTGAGTTTAAAGAGGTGTACGGTGTAGATATCGTTTCCCAATTGAGGAAGGGGCTCTGTGTGGGCTCCCCCTGTCTCCCAAAATTTTATAAAGACCCTTGATTTTAATAAAGTGCCTCCGAGGACTTCCATACTGCTTAGCATCGGTGGGGGAATACCGACGGGCCGTCCTCAGAGGCCAAATTCATTTTCTTGTCGTTTCATAAATATTACGTTTCGGGTCAAAATTTTATTTTACTGTTTTTAATTTTTATTTTTCCGCCCTGTATTCCCGCATGGTCGTTTCTATTTCTTTTTTGACGGTTTCGGCGTGCAAAAAGTCTTCGGCGATCACAAGGGCGATTTTTTTTGCGTATAGTTCGAGCAATCTGTATTCCAAGCCGCTCGAATCTATATTTTCGGTGATTAGTGATATTATGGCATCAATGTCGTCGTTGAATCTGTATCCCCTCATAAACGCTCGAAACTGTTTCTGCGCGGTGGCGAAGCTGGCGGTATCGACCCGATGGTAGAGCATGGATGGGAAATATTCCCTAATCAGCAGTTCTTCGGGGTTGATTTCCGGTGATGTAACCGTGTAATCCGGATCGCCGCATTCTAGTTGAGAGATTATGGAGTCTATCTCGCTTTGCAGAGACTTCATCTGCTGCTCTCTAAAGAGCGCTTGATAGATGATGGGCACGGCGTTTATGCCGAGCACCGCGTTGCCGATTTTCTTGTAGAAACCCGCAAAATAGACATCGCCGGGTTGAGACAGTATCTCATGCTCGGTGTGGAACGGTACAACTTTAGCGGGTGTGGGGATGAATTCTTCGATATCATCGAGGGCTTCGAGACGTTCGCGCAGTTTCTGCGGATCAAGCGCCGATTCGAGGCCGTCGAGGCCGTCTATCATCTCCTCAAGGCCGTCGTCGATTCCGTTGCCGTCGAGTGAGATGCCCATTTCGTTGCGCAGAAAATCGCGTAAACTGCCCTGCTCCCGGTAGTTACCCTGCACCGCGATCAGCCCGCCGTGAACCATGGAGGCCACGGGATGGCTTATGGTCATGAGTTCCTCAACGTCCATGTCGATCTTGGCGTATACGGTGACTTGGCCGTCGAGATTATCCGGGTCGCCTTTTTTCTTTTCTACGTTTAATACTTTTAATGCTTTTTCCATTTTATCACCTTTCTATTTTTTCCACAAGCGCTGCCGCCGCATCGTCCGTCGCCGCGCGTCTTATCGACCTGAACATCAGGAGCGTCGATAAAACGAAGAAAACGTGCCATGCCCAGGTTGTGTTCACCCCGGTCATCGACACAAGCGCGTCGCCGAGCACTATCGGCGTGATAGAGTAGCAGGCTATACGGAGAAAACGCCGATAGCCGCTCGCTCTGTCGGTTCTGAATATGTATGCCGCAAGCGATAAGAAGAATACGCTTAACGCCATCGTAAATATGCCGAAAAATAAACTCGTCATAAAAAAACTAAGCGCGAATGATGCGGCGTTCTCGTTCAAAAAAGCCTGAACGGACTCCGTTGTGAATTGATGAAAATCCCTGTTGCCGAGAAAAACCGTGTAGGGCATTGTCATGCGTATATCCCGAAATTCTATCACATTTTTCTTGAGGACAATCCGCGCCGCGTCGTTTGGGGCGGGCGTTGTTCTGGTGTCAATGACCAAAAAATCATCCGGCAGACGGGTAGAAAATTGCGGATAGCCCACAAGCCGGTTCATCAATTCCGTTAACATCTCCCCTGGCAAATTGAACGGCTGCTCACGTTCCGTGGCGAGTTGCTTGCCGGTGAACTCCATGTCGCTAAACATAACGCTCACAAGCGGCGCGATCCCGCGCTCGGAGTGCAACAGGTAGAAAGTTTTGGAAAAGCACATGATAAACGCGGCAAAAAGCATTAATTTGAGCAAAAACATGGCCACACCCCCCCACGACTGCTTCAATGCCTCGCGGTAAAAATAGGGGTCGAATATGCTTTTATGCAATTCAGATAAAAATTTCATCGCCGCCGCTTCACCTTTCACTATCGATTTGGCATCTCAATAATCCACTATATATTGATCTCTCAATTAACAACCACGCTGTCCCAGGGGCTTTTGCAACAGCCCCCCAGTCGGGTAGTGTGGCGCAACTGTTAACTGATACCTTAGTATTAAAATAAACAATGGGCGCGCTTAAATCCTAAAAAGTTTTTGAAGAGGCGCGGATATATACAATAATCATCGCATAAAACACGTAAATTTCGTCGGTGGGGATACCGGCGCACAGCTTTGGCGTGGGGGTGGAGCCTTTATGAGACTGAAATTTAAGAGTATTACCGCCGGGGTACTTGCTTTGTTTGTTCCGACGATATCATTGGTGTTTATATTGTTCGTTACTATAAACTACCGCGCGGTTAAGTCCGAAAGCAACGCGATTTTTGATGAGAGGATGTACGTCAGCTTGCAGGCCGCCGAGTTGCAGATGCAGCTCGAATTGTATAAAAACACGGCCGTAGCGGTGAACCTTGCGTACTACGCGAAGACGCTCGACCGGGACTCGGTAGACCATGTGGCCAATGAAAAGGCGCTTGCTACGATTATAGACGTAAACGAGAATACTGTCGGCGGCAGGATATGGCTCAAACCGCATAAATACAGCGATACGTTGCATCATTTCGGCACCTATCTCTACCGCGACTCAAGCAACGGCTTCATTTATCTGCCAAATTATGGCGAATGCACCGATTTTTTCAATGAGGACTGGTACTTGAAAGGAATTGCTTCCGACGGGAAGCCCGCATGGTCGACAGTATATTATGATCCGTATTCCGCCGTGGCGATGATTACCGTGTCGGTGCCGTTTTTCGACGATACCGGGCGTTTTGCCGGCATAGGCGCCGCCGATATGAATATCGTTAACATCCGCAGAATCACGGAGAACACCACGGTCGGTAAAACCGGACGAGCGCTTATCATAGGCTCGCGCGGGGAATATATGACGCTCTTTGGCGGCGAGAGAAGCATCGGCAACACGATACAGGACGACGAGGACGCGGCGCTTTCGCAGCTTGGTAGAGAAATGCTCCAAAATAATGAAGGCATTACGACGCTTAAAAGAAACGGCAGGCACTATAGGGTTTATTATTCGAAGATAGGCGTTGTCGACTGGACAATGGCAGTGATGGTTGACAAAGTTGAGATTCATTCATCTGCGATAAGAGCGCTTGTATTTACCACGTTTATCCCGATAGTCGGGATATTGATGATAATAGCGGGGATATTTGCGTTTTCCAGCAATCTGCGCAATATAATCGGTAAGGTAAACAGCGTGGTCGACAACGCCGCGTCGGGAGATTTTTCCAAGCGGGTCGAAGTTACGGAAATCAACGAGTTCGGCTTTATGGAAGAGCGGATCAACACAATGATATCGAGTCTTGATGAGATGAGTAAGCGGTCGGCGGAACTATTAAGCGCGACGGAGCAGGCGAATCGGAGCAAGAGCGAATTTCTATCGAGAATGAGCCACGAAATACGCTCGCCCATGAACGCCATCATAGGTATGACGCAAATCGCCAAAGCCGCGGATGACCCGGAAAGGGTAAGCCATTGCCTCACGAAAATCGATAACGCGTCAAAACATCTCCTCGCAATTATAAATGACGTACTCGATATGTCAAAAATAGAGGCGAATAAGCTCGAATTGGTGTCCGAAGAGTTCTCAATTGAGGACGCGATAGTCAGAGTTTATGACATGATGAGCGTCAAAGCGGAGGAAAAGGAGCAGGAACTGCGGTTCAATGTTGACAAGACCATCCCTAAGCGCGTTATAGGCGATGAACTCAGGTTCTCGCAAGTCATCACGAATTTAGTAAGCAACGCCATAAAATTCACGCCTGTCGGCGGGAGGATCGATATCGTCGCTTTTGAGATCGACAGCAACGGCGATAAGCACACAATAAGGGTTGATGTGAGAGACAACGGGATTGGGATGACGCTGGAGCAGATCAAAAAATTGTTTGAGCCGTTTGAGCAGGGGGACGGCAGCATCTCGCGGAAGTTCGGCGGCACGGGGCTCGGGCTTACGATAAGCAAGCGGCTTGTGGAAATGATGGGTGGGAAGATCTGGTTGGAAAGCGGCTTGGGCAGAGGCAGCGTTTTTTCATTTACGGCGGAAGTCATGGTCGGTGCGGAAGTGCCGGACGAGGAAGGCGCGGGAGAAACGAGCGATCAAAAAGTAAAACGCAGCATCCGTGAAAAAAACGCGTGCATACTTGTTGCCGACGACATAGAAATAAACAGGGAAATCGTAGCCGAATATCTAAGAGACACGGCGACAAGCATAGATTTTGCCATGAACGGCGCGGAAACGGTCAAAAAATTCCTAGACAATCCATATAGATACGACCTGATATTAATGGATATACAAATGCCCGAAATGGATGGCCTCGAAGCGACGAGGCGGATCAGGCAGGCCGATGTCAAAAGGGCTAAATCCATCCCCATCATCGCAATGACGGCAAATGCCCTGAGCGAAGATGTGCGCAAATGTATGGAAGCGGGCATGAACGACCACGTAGCAAAGCCGGTAGACTTTGAATTGCTGCTACAGAAGTTAAATGTTCATCTGTCCAATTAAAAAAAATATTTTTTTGCATTTATCTTTCCATTGTATTATATTATGAGTCTGGTTGTCGCTTATTTTTGTTTATAGGCCGAACCCTTATTCAGCCAAAAAGGCGGGTGATTTACATGAATGGCATAGTTGTGCGTGAAGACGAGGCGTTTGAAAAGGCGCTTCGACGCTTCAGCAAGACTTGTGAGCGGGCTGGCATTCTCTCCGACCTGAAGAAATACAGGCACTACGAGAAGCCTTCCGAGAAGAAAAAACGGCGCCTCAACTCATCCAAGCGCAAGCACATCCGCGAGGAAAAACGGATGACTTGGAGGCCGCCAAGGTAGTTTTTTCGCGGTTCCCAGCGGAATACCGGGGGTGTACTGGTTTTCGACGGGGGATGAAAGGCACGGTACAGCATGCCGAGGACGTCGGTTGGCCTCGTTAATCATCCGACAAACCTATAATTGCCGAAGATTACTCTTACGCAATGGCTGCCTAATTAAAGGCGGCAACTCGATCGCTCAGCGCGCCTGTAGGCGGTCGAGCAGCTAAGGCGCTGGCTCGCGGGAAGAACTGGCTCGCGGGTAAGATTAAGGTTCTGGCTCCCTTCGCAGCCTGTCTGGCGGCGGCAGAGGGGGTGAGACTAATAGACAGACTAAGCATGTAGCGGTTCGTGTTGATTGTCTTTCGGACAGGGGTTCAACTCCCCTCACCTCCATGTACCATTTTTATACAAGGGCGGAAACGCCCTTTTTTATTGCAAAAACGGCGTTTTTAGGTCAAAAATGGCCGCTCTTGCCTCTTTGCAGCAACCCGCTTTAATCCCATTTGTGCCTATTTATATCCATGTATTCTAAAAATTTATTACATATTTATTACACGGACACCTCGCGCGAATTATATTAATGGTTGCAATGGAGCGACTTTGATGCAAGCCTGAATCACATTATTATTAGAGTTATGGAAGGCAATAAGACGAAGCGCGAAGAGATTGTCCCGCTTAACATATCAGCTTTACGCATAATAGAGTTGAGACGTGGGGTCAACGACAGTAGGTACATATTTACAGGTCTTGATGGCGTGAAGTTGAGAAACAGTAGGATATACAACATGCTATCATCGGTGCTGAAAAAGCACAACATAACAAACGCCTCGCCTCATACATTCCGACATACGTGCGCATCACATCTTGTTATCAAAGGGGTGAGCTTATATGTCGTACGCGACATTTTGCGCCATGCCTCTATAAAAGAGACGGAGATATACGCGCACCTTAGCAAGGAGGCAGTGGCCACGGCCATTGAACATATTAGCGCATAGCCATGCGTTTGTTCATTAATACAACGCCAAACCCCCGTTTTTAGCAGAAATTTCCAAAAAACGCATTGTCGGGAACATTGACTCGGCTGTAAATTTGCGAAACCTTAACAGGTAAATGAGTTCGTGGTAAAATTTGCTTGCGACAACGGAACTCAGTTTTATGTTCAGTATTTTGCAAACGTAATATACTACGAACACTTCATTGATTAGGGCGGTTTGCGGATTTGGCATCCCGCCAGCGTTCATTACCTGAATGGGCTTCATTCGCACAAACCAGTATGCGAAGTACGCAGCGGCTTTATGCGCCTTTAATCCTTTGCATTCGTGAAATGCGGTATGCCTGTCCTCATCTATGACCCATGAGGCTGCGACGCAACAAAGTAAGTCGGGCTGCATCAGCACCGTGCTATCTTTGAACATGGACGGAGCGCCTTTAAGCGCGTCAAACGCCTTCACCACCGCTGCGCTACGCAGATCAATCTCGTGTTCTTGTTGCGGCGTTAGAGTGCAGCGCATTTAAGAGCCTCCTCAAACGCCACGATATCATCCACGCTCACATCGCCCCATATTCGAGGGTCAAGAGGTTCTGCCTCGTTCGGCTGGGTCATAAATGCGGTTTTCTGCCGTAACCTGACCTTTTTAGCATCTTCCACGTACTCATCGTAAGTTTTTGTTTTTTGGGCTACCATAACCCCTCCCTAATTTAAGGCTTATCTCCTAATTATAATATAACATCCGTGTCAATACCTAATCAAAATACCTACCCCCCATCCTGCGAATCACCCCACAGCCACGCCGCTTACCCACTCACCGCTTGTTCAATTGCGCCCAAGCATCTTTACCTATTAATGCAATACCCTCGAGGTCAATTTGTTTGCTGATTTTGTCCCTTGATTAATTTCTCGCATTTTAGCCCTATATCTGCTAATAGCGATTTCGCATCTTGGCTATTTGGAGAAATTGGTACATATTGGCGATATTTAGCAATTCTACTATAACCGTATAATGTTGTGTACACCTTAAACACATCTTTGAAAAAATGCTTCAATATGCGATTCCTCTCCCGATGGCTCCTACTGTGTTCTATCCTTGTGACAACGCCCATCCTCTTGTGTATTTCAGGCTTAACGGCAAAAAACATGGCTTCAGCATGGTTAGACGCGATATAAAATGCTATCGTTACATACCAATCGCTAAACTCGGCGTGTTTTTCACTTTGCTCTAAAAATAACAATAGCCTATTGTTGTGACTAATGCGATCCATGTGCTCATCGTATGTTGGCATTTGCTACCCCCTCTCTTATACCTGGAAAGTCATGTTCAATAAGTGACCGATCTATCT
Organism: Chitinispirillales bacterium; assembly: GCA_031286265.1. Lineage (GTDB taxonomy): Bacteria > Fibrobacterota > Chitinivibrionia > Chitinivibrionales > Chitinispirillaceae > GUT77. Next base: position 9,059 of record JAITUP010000151.1, read on the forward strand.
TTTCATCTGTTATTACCCAAAAATAGCAATCGTATTCGTATTTATCATATATATCTATTTCACACGAACTTGCCATATCCAATATCTCAGCCATCTTACTGTCGTATTTGCGCGATATTATAGTTAGTGTAGCTGGTTCATCGGAGGCATAATCCCACCCTATGCGGTGCTCAATTATTCCACTTTCAGGAACTATCTTGATTAGATGTTGATAAAATATTTCTGCTGCGCGCTTCATTTCTTCCAACTCAGCTATAAAGCGATTTACAATCTTATTAAGAATGTCACTTTGACCATCATTGAAAGCGATTTTATAGTTAACATCCAACAAGAAATTTACAGTATCATCGCTAAAGCCATGCTCTGCCTTGGAAACACTTAGCGCTTCCATCATCTTTACCCTCCAATAAAAAGTTAAGGTTTACATACTATATAATATAACACTCGTGTCAATACCTAAATCTAAAAATCCCACACTACCTACCGCCCATCCTGTGCAGAACCCAGAGCCACGCCGCTTACCCACGCCTGTGGCTACTCTTCAATGCCTCTCATTACATCTCCATGTATTGTAGGGTTTTTCTTTCTGACGAGATTCGACAGCGCGTCTTTTAGTTCGGGAGTACTGTATATAAATCTTCCACCTCCATGCGTATATTTATGATAAGCGCTTTTTACGTTTATCAAGTGATATGCAAATATCCACGCGAAAGCTTCCTCTTTTTGCGACGGCGTGGGATTTTCGAGAATCTCCGGGTTTTTGAGATTGTCGAAATTGTAAATGAGGTGGCCGAGTTCATGCGCCAAAATAAGCCTTATTGTCCTGTCATCTGTTTTCTCACAGTTGGCCGCCAGCCTAATCTCACAACAATAATCAAAAAATGTTATCTTGGACTTTGTACAACTGGGGCTGGTAGCCGCATAGACAAAGATATGATAGTGCATCCGGCGCGTCCTCATGAGGGCAAGCTCCATCTCGCGGATAGTATGGGCGAGATAGTTACTTTTTTCAACCTCTCCCACAATCTCGGCGGCCTCTTTGGGGCTTTTTTGGCTTAGATCAATATATTTATTTCCCACTACCACGAAGCCTTCCAGCACCCGAACAGGGCGGTTTCCTCAAGGCCGGCCAGTAACTCCTCGGGAGTTTCTTGGTCGTCGCAACGCATAGCCCTGATTTTCATAGTTCTTATCAGACGGTTAATTTTTTCGCTGTCGGTGTTGAGGTTGTTGGAGCGGTAATACTCCTCAAACTGGGAACGGTCGACAACTTCTTGTAACTGCATAAAAAGCCTCCCACAAAAGGTTTATATCCTAATTATAATATAATACCCGCGTCAATACCTAATCAAAATACCTACCGCCTAGACGGCCCAGCTTACCTAACTGTGCAAGAATATGTGTTTTCCACTATATTATATTCCTCACTGGCGCTCGGCACAACCTGCTTTAATCCAGATATTGCATCTGCCTCATTGTGGTGGTGACGATAAATCCAAAATATTGGCCACGATCGAAGGCGCGAATTTCGGCCTTCGCCGCAATAGATTCACTCGTTGCTAACTGCCAGAGCCTGTTCTGCCATAGACAATATTCTATCGGCGGCGTCTGGGCAACCATCATTGTAACGAACAAACTCATCTGCCGGAGGCAATGGACCTATATGTGTTTGGTGGCTTGCCATCATGGCCACTGACGTAGGCTTATCCAAGGCGCTTTCATCGCCTGCATCCTTAATGCTCATCTGTCCCCCTATAACGTTTCATCGCAAAGCCAATAGCATGCCCCGTGCGCTCCCATGCCCTCTGGATGTGCCTGTTGGCCTTCTGCTCTCCCGCGCCGAATGGCCTGATGCTGCTCTCACGAGGTACATAGCCAAACGATGATGCATATCCTTTAATAAATTTTCCAATAAGGTCAGGACGCCTCATCGCCCTTGCTATTCTGTCATCAGCGTGCCCGTCAATGTATTTGAGGAGGCGGACAGCATTACCTTTTTTCAGAGTTACCACAATTTCATCATGTTCGCTGTGCCCAGCCAGCATTTTGCGCCTTCGAGCCTTTTTTGCGGCCAATGCAGGTTTTTGTTTTTTACGCCATGGATTGCTTCCCATAAACACCCCTTTCACTAACTTGACCCCAATATAAATATAATTCACGCCACAACATCAAAAGATTTATTATTATTATTTATCGCCATCTTCGGTCTGACGTACAGTGTAATGCGTGCCCCTATCAGCGCTCCTGGAGCGGATTGGGGCGGGACTATTGATTTTATACGGCAGTGTATAGTAATCAATGAAAATATATGCGACGACCGCGTCCCTGTAACGTTGCTCCACGAGATTGTCCACGGCATATTGAGCGCGGGGACGCCAGCGCACATTATGGGGTGGGAGTAGGCCTCATGAGCCGAGGGAATTGCGGAAAAGGCTTTAGAAAGTAAAACGAAATAAAAGCCTTGTTACCCTATACCGTAATGTATATTGTAACATGTGTTAATAGTGGCGGAAGGTTGCTGAGGGTTGCTACGTATTTGCTACGTTTTTTTTGCTTGTTATCATAATATTCGCAAAATCAACGGGTTGCAAACGACTTACTGGCACATGTTCAACTCCCCTCACCTCCATAATATCTCACAAAAAACGCCCTTTACTGCTCAAATTAAGCGGAAAAGGGCGTTTGCGGTATATCTTATGTTTCAAACCCAAAGAAGACTATAAATGGAACAGGCCATAGGTTTGATATGAACGGATTTATTTGCATCGACAAGCCGTCCGGCCCGTCGTCGTTCGCGGTTGTGCGGGCGGCGCGGGCGATGCTTGGCGTTAAGAAGGCAGGGCATGCCGGGACGCTTGACCCTATGGCGTCCGGGTTGATGGTTATCGCGCTGGGGAGTTCTACGCGGCTACTGGAATATTTGTCGCTTGAGCCGAAAATATATGAGTTTAGCGTGACGTTTGGGCGCAGCACAGATACGCTCGACGCGGAGGGGGATGTCGTGGCGGAGAGCGCCGTCATACCGCCCGAGAGCCGGTTGATTGATGTTTTGAAAAATTTTACCGGCTCGATAGAACAGATTCCACCGCGATATTCGGCGATAAAGATCGACGGGGCCCGCGCTTATGATTTGGCGCGTAAGGGGGTTGAGGTGGAGATGAAGCCGCGCGTCGTTAACATATACGCTATTGAAATGTGCGGATATGACGGCGGCGAGGGCCGCGCGGATTTTACGGTCAGTTGTTCCGCGGGGACATATATACGTTCTTTAGCTCGCGACATCGTTAAGGCTGCCGATATAAACGCGGAAAGCTTTGTTAATAGGTTACACCGGACGAAAACGGGCCGGTTTGACTTATCGATGGCCGCGGATTACGCGTCTATGAGCGACGCGGAGAATTATATTATCGACACGGGTAGCGCGTTTGGTGATGATGAAAAGGTAATTATCGCCGATCGGCAAAAGATCGACATATCGCGCGGTCGCGAAATCACTATTGACGGTATTGACAAAAATAAAATCGGTGACATATTGATTGCGTTTGATGAAAGCGGCTTCTTATTGGCGGCGTTAAAAAAAATAGATACAAACAGATATCATCCGCAGAAAGTATTTTACCAAAATACCGCCCCTATGAAAAACGATAATACGTATATATGAAGATAATAGGATTAAACGATACTTTTCCGTCCGGCCTTGCTACCGTGGTTACCGTTGGGAATTTTGACGGCGTTCATCGGGGCCATGCCCGGCTGATAGCCCGTGTGACCGGCCTTGCGCGGGAGCGCGGAGCTGCGAGCGTGGTGGTCACATTTGAGCCGCATACACGCTCCGTCGTCTTTCCTAAGCTCTCGACAAAGCTCCTCACGACGTTTGAGGAAAAAGTGTCTTTGATGGAGAAAATGGGCGTAGACTACGTATTAAGGGTGGATTTTGATGAAAATTTCCGGCGGATGGAGCAAGAGGAGTTCATCGAGCGCGTGCTTGTCGACAAGCTTGGGGCTGTCGGTTGGGTGATGGGGGAGGGGCATCACGTTGGAAAAAATTTGGCGGGGGTGAAGAAAAAATTACATTTTGCCGCTGGCAAATACCATATTGATACGTCTACGGAGTTACTTGAGGCGGCGGACGGGGCGGCCATATCGTCTACGCGCATCCGGGGGCTTGTGAGCGATGGGCGAATGGGCGAGGCGGCGGCGATGCTCGGGAGGCCGTATTTGATAGCGGCGGAGCGGGTTGCCGGTGCGAAGATCGCTACTAAATTAGGGTTTCCGACCCTGAACTTTAAACGGCCGGAGGCGATGAAAGTCGTTCCTCCCGCGGGGGTGTATGCTGCAGAAATTGAAATTGACGGTAAAGTCCGCGGGTTCGGCGGCGGCGTTGATGTTTGCGGTGTCGGCGGCGGTAGTGTCGGCGGTAGCGGTGCTGATGGCGGTAATATCGGTGGGCGTGGTGGTGCTGGCGACGGCGGCATCGGCGAAGAGGCCGCTGGAAGACTGATCGGCGCGCTTTATTTTGGGGATTGCCCGACATACGCGAATCGTGAAACACATTTCGAATTTCACGCGCTGCGATATGGCGGAGTCAGAGAACCGGCCATAGGTGAAATTGTTCGTTTGTGGCTGCGTAGATACATAAGGCCCAATACCGCGTTTAGCGATGAAAGCGCGTTGAAGGCTCAAATAACGTTGGATATTAACGAAATAAAACAATATTTTTTAGAGGAGGTGTTGTAATATGGCCTTAACGAAGGAAAGAAAGAGCGAACTTGCAAAAACTTATGGCAAGAGCGAGAGCGACACCGGCAATACCGATGTGCAGGTGGCCCTTCTCACCGACCGTATCAACTATCTTACGGAACACGTGAAGATCAATCCCAAGGATCACCACACTCGCTACGGTCTTTTGAAGCTTGTCGGTCAGCGCCGGTCGCTTTTGAACTATCTGAACCGTACCGATATCAATCGTTACAGGGAACTCATCAAGAAGCTCGGCATCCGCAAGTAGGGGAGTGGGCGGGGTTGGTGAATTTCAAAACGATTGTCGGTGGTTTTGCGGGTTGGCATCGGCGACGTTGACTTACGCAGTGGCGGCTGTTCCCGGCCGCCCGCGTCTGAATTGTACTGTGAGCATATCCCAAGAGAAAAAATAAATCAAGAGAGAGGGTTAAAGTATGGCATTCACTACGGTAGACACAGAAGTATCCGGCCTCAAGGTATCCATTGAGACCGGCAGGATGGCAAAATTGGCAAACGGTTCGGCAGTCGTCCGTTTGGGCGATTCGATGGTTCTCGTTACCGCTTGCAGCGGGATTGAGATGGCCGATTCGGACTTTTTTCCGCTTTCGGTAGAATACGTCGAAAAAAATTACGCGGCCGGGAAAATCCCGGGGGGCTACATCAAACGCGAAGGCAGGCCGAGCGAGAAAGAAATCCTCTCCGCCCGCATAGTCGACCGCCCCATCCGCCCGCTGTTCCCAGACGGCTACAGGCGCGAGGTGCAGATTGTCTGCACGGTCATCTCCGCCGACGACAAATACGACGCGGACGTACTCGCGGTAACGGCGGCAAGCACGGCGCTGTGCCTTTCGGATATGCCGTTTAAGGATCCCGTGGCGGCTGTGCGCGTCGGGATGGTTGACGGGCAGCTGAAGGTTTTCCCCACGCTTGCCGAAACCGAAAGCAGCGAACTCGACATGATAGTCGCGGGGACGGAAGATTCCATAATGATGGTAGAAGGCGGCGCGATGGAATTGCCCGAAGAAATACTGCTCGAAGCGATACTCATGGCGCATACGGAAATCAAAAAATTAGCCGCGTTGCAGAAACAACTAATGGCCACAAACGGCAAACAGGTCGCTGAATACAAAGTACGTGAAGTCAATCACGAACTCGTTGACGCGGTTAGAGATTTAGTTAGAGATCGTCTGCACGACGCGAGTTTCATAGGCGTGAAGCCGGATCGCTACGCTGCCGTGAAGGCGCTGCGCGACGATGTTAACACCGCGCTTGCCGAGAGATTCCCGGAGTGTGAGAAGCAGATCGCTTCCGCATTCTCCGATTTGGAGCGTGAAGACATCCGCCAAACCATACTGAATACCGCCACCCGTATAGGCGGACGCGGTCTCGATGTAATTCGCAATATCGTTTGTGAACTCGATTTGCTTCCGCGAGCACACGGATCGGCGCTCTTTACAAGAGGGGAAACGCAGGCGCTCGCGGCCACGACGCTTGGGACAAAGCTCGACATCCAGCACATCGATAACATTCAGGGCAACTACGACAAATCGTATATGTTGCACTACAACTTCCCGCCATATTCCGTCAATGAAGTCAAGAGGATAGGGTCGGTAAGCCGCCGCGAAATCGGTCACGGGAATTTGGCGGAGCGTTCCATTGCGCCCGTACTTCCAAACGAAAAAAGTTTCCCATACACCATACGTGTAGTTTCCGAGATTCTCGAGTCGAATGGCAGTTCATCTATGGCCTCCGTATGCTGTGCCTCCCTTTCGCTTATGGCTGCCGGTGTTCCGCTAAAAACGCACGTTGCCGGAGTAGCGATGGGATTGATTAAAGAAGGGGACAGAGTGGCCATATTGACCGACATCCTCGGCACCGAAGACCACGTGGGCGATATGGACTTCAAGGTGGCCGGCACGCGTGACGGTATTACCGCCATTCAAATGGATATCAAGCTCGACGGCCTCACCCCCGAGATTATGAGAGACGCGCTTGCAAAAGCGAGGAATGCGAGAATGCAAATTCTCGACATCATGGACGCGGCGATCCCGGTGTCACGCAAGGACCTTTCCGCTTTCGCGCCGCGCATAGTGACGCATAAAATCGACAAGGATAAAATCCGTGAGGTCATTGGCCCCGGCGGCAAAGTCATCCGCGACATACAGGACACCACCGGCGCCACAATCAACATAGAAGACGACGGCACGGTACAGATAGCCTCGTCCAACCGCGCTTCTCTGGATGCCGCGCTGGTGCGTATCAAGGGTATAGTGGCCGAACCGGAACTGAACGCGATTTATGAAGCCACGGTCAAAACGATAATGGATTTCGGCGCGTTCGCGGAATATCTGCCCGGCAAAGACGGCCTCATCCACATCTCCGAACTCGAACACGCAAGAGTCGAAAAGGTTGACGATATATTGCAAGTGGGCGACAAGGTGATGGTGAAGCTGATCGGTTTCGACCGCTTCGGTAAGGTCAAATTGAGCCGGAAAGCGTTGTTATAAAAAACGTGTGAAAACGGTTATAACAACAAAACGCTTGCCCCATGCCGAGGGCTTGCCAATTCCCACCCGCATGACCTCAGGGTCAAGCGGGTGCGATATTTGCGCGGCCATTGACGACGACGCGATTATCGCCCCGGGCGCGCGTGCGCTAATTCCGACCGGGTTTTGTTTCGAAATCCCCGAAGGCTATGAAGTTCAGGTCCGTCCAAGAAGCGGCTTGGCCCTAAAACACGGCATTACCGTTCTCAACACTCCGGGAACAATTGATGCCGATTATCGCGGCGAGGTAAAAGTCATCCTTATCAATCTAAGCGACCAGCCGTTCACAGTGGCGCGCGGCGACCGCATCGCCCAGTTAGTTCCGGCAAGCGTTGCCGGCAACGTATCATTTTGCGAATCAAACGAAATATCGGAAACATCACGCGGCGCCGGTGGCTTTGGCCACACGGGGTATAGTAGTTCCACTTAAACCCAGATTGTCCATTAGGCAAATGCTTGATAGAAAACGACGGCCCCAAGTCCCCACGCATCCCGGTAGGGATGCGACCAGGGATGCAGGCTTTTTTAAAAACCATTTTTTTAAAATGTGTCGCCTGACCCTCTGATACCGCTCCGTAATGTTTGGGACAACAAAGGGTCGTTTGAACGGGAAGGGCGATGTTCATTCTTGCGTGGTTGGTGTGCGGCGTTTTTTTTAAAAAACTAACCGCCCATATTACCCGCACGAAATCAAAGGCCTAAAAAAAATAATATTTTTTGCATTTTTGAGAAACCAAATATTATCTTCTAATGACTGTGCCGCTGTAGGCACAAAAGGGTAATGTGAAAATATAAATTTACTATGATTATGGAGCAAACTATCTTAGTGTTGACTAACATGTCGCCAAT
>JAITUP010000166.1 GCA_031286265.1 Chitinispirillales bacterium
CGCGGAATTAAAGGCGCTTAAACAGCAAAAAACAGAGATCGCCAGGGAGTTGAAGCGTGATGGGATGCCGTTGGCGAAAATCTTGAAAATTACCGGGCTTACCGTTGAAGATGTAGAGAGGTTGTGAGCGGGTCTTGCCAAATATTAATCTGGCGGTGGTTGATCTTGATGTTAAAATTAAAGCCTTTATCAGAGGGACAGGCGACACATTTTAAAAAAAAGGTTTAAAAAAACCTACCATACCCCAAACCCACAAGAATGAACATCGCCCTTTCCGTTCAGTCGAACCTTTGTTGTCCCATCCTACCTACACAACGAGTGATTCCAATCGACCATCACCGGTTGAAATCCATGTGCCAATAGGTCTTTTTGCGTTTGCTCTACCGATCGATCGTCGGCGATTTCGAATTGCGGTTCTGTGGCTTCGCCGGTGACCGCGCCTACCGATGTGTTTACACCTGCGGATATTTTTGTTGGGCCGAGAGGGAGAATTGAATTGCGAAACGATGCCGATTCCCGCGTTGATACCGTGATCCCCGCGCTTGGTATGAAGAGGCGGAAAGCGGCCATGTATTGTACAAAGTCACGATCGCTAACGCTAAAACGCGGTTCAAAGTTGCCGACGAGAGGGCGCAGGCGGGGGAAAGAGGCAGAGATTTCGAGCGAGGGGAAAGTTATACGCAAATAATCCGCGTGAAGGCCCGCTAGAAACACGTCTCTGATTGGCGGTGCGAGTCCGAGAAGCGGGCCAACCGTTACCGCCCTGATCCCACCGCGGCAGGCACGTTCGGGAGCTAAAAGCCGAAACTCAAAATCTTCCTTGGGCCCGCCCCTGTGTAAGTCCGCATAGATAGCTCTATCATAAGTCTCCTGATAGATTGTCAATCCGTCTGCCCCCGCGCCGACCATCTCCGCGTATTCATCCGTGGCGAGCGGATAGACTTCAATGGCGATTGACGAAAAAAACTCTTTCAGAACGGATACGCATTCCTTAATATATTGTATCGGCGCTTTCCGGCGCGCCTCCCCCGTGAGTACAAGTATATGCCGTATTCCCGTTGCCGCGATGTTTTCCGCCTCGCGCCTTACCTCGTCTATACCGAGATGAAGCCGTTTGATTTCGTGTTGATGCGCAAACGTGCAGTATGGGCAGGCGTTATCGCAAATATTTGATACATAAAGTGGCGTGAAGAGCAGTATGACGTTTCCAAACTGCGTTCTGGTAACATCCCTCGCCCGTGCCGCCATCGGCTCTAAGTAGCCGGACGCGACAGGTGAAAGGAGGGCGAGGTAGTCGTGTTCATCAAGCCTCCCCCGCTTGGCAAGCGTCCGCTCCACCTGTCGGCCTGTTACGGCGGCGCAGTGGGCGTCAACGTCAAAATTTTCGTACTTCGAGAGTATATCAATGAAAGACATAGCCTCAATATAATATTTTACCACCCCTCATCCCCCACAATGATGTATATTGTTCAGGATATGCCGAAAAAAATACTAATCGCCGATGACGACATGGACGGCCAGCAGCTCCTTCTCGACCTCCTTGAAATAAATTTCAGAGACGTACGGGTCGAGCGAGCTCTGAGTCCGCAAAGTTTCTGGGAAAAAATCGCCGCTAACGAATCGGACGAGTCTTGGTATATGATTCTCGTTTCTATGGAATATATAAAAGAAGACCCCACTTTCATCGACCGCCTGAAAGACACAAGCTTAGATGCCTTAGGCAAAACCATTATCATGGGCCTTCAAGACGAACTTGAAACGTTAAACGAAGACATCAAAAACTTGCCATACCTGTCGAAACCTTTTTCGCTCGATGAATTTGAGGCGATCGTTAAGGATGTTTGATTCTCACTGCCATTTGCAGGACAGACGTATTGTAGATTCCGTCGATGACATCATAAGCAAGGCGCGGCGTGCGGGCGTCGACGGTTTTCTCTGCTGCGGGACCACGGAAAATGACTGGGCCGATGTCGCGAAAATCGGTGCGATTCATAGTGGAGCAATTTGCGCGTTTGGAATACATCCCTGGTATGTCGATGAAGTGAGCGACGGGTGGGATGACGTTCTTAAAAAATACATAGCTGATGATAATCGCGCCGCGATTGGTGAAATAGGTCTCGACAACACAGTGAAACCGCGCAACGATAACAGACAAATCGACATATTCGTTCGCCAATTGGAAATAGCCGACGAGCTGAAACGCCCTGTATCCATTCATTGCCGCAGAGCGTGGGAATCCATTCTTAAAATTTTAAAAGCTCGAGGCGGTTTACGCTACGGCGGCGCTATTCATTCATACTCAGGCCCGGCCGAACTGGTTGATGAGCTTCAAAAATTGGGCTGCCACATATCGTTTTCCGGGTCGATAATAAACGACAAAAACAAGCGCGCCGCCGAGTCCCTAAAAAAGGTATCGCCCAATCGATTGCTGGTTGAAACCGACAGCCCGGATATCTTACCTCCAAACATTCCCGGCCCAACAAACGAACCGGCAAACCTGCAACTGATAATTAACAAAATAGCGGAAATCACAGAAAAGGCACCGGAAGAAATCACATCGTTGACACGTGAAAACGGAATGAGGCTATTTATCAATCCAGCCCGACAGTAATTTTTCCATCCATAATCACCAATCCCTTAAAAAACTCTCCGGGATTTCCGGCTGTCTTAAACATTTTTGGCCCCTTGCCGCCGCCTATGTAGAAACCGACGTTATACACAGTGTCTCCCGGCGCGGCATCGAGCGCCTCTACTTGTACGGCGAGCATGTCTAAACGGCAGTTTTTCCAGTATGGCGGAGCGTTGCGTTCACCGCCGGGGAGGTAGCAGAGACCTTTTGTGCGCCCCCACAGAAATTGATAGAGCAACTGGCTCTCAATATTTGCCCAAAAGGCGGGGCAGTTTATTTCCCTGTATTTGCGTTGTTCAAAATCCGCCGTATCCGTGAGCGACCCGCTCACGATTTCGATGATGCCCCCGGTCCAGCGATCGTTTACTATGTAGACCGGCGAGAGGTATTGCTCGTTCATCTGCAATTTCACATCGGCGGTAATCTGGTCGAGTACCACAAGCCCTTCTTCTCCCCATGTCAAAATTCTTACGTCGCGCGTGAGCACCCGCCGACCGCTCGCGCCGTAGTAGACGATGCGACCGCTCGTGTCGAAGCCATCGCGGTTATATTTGTCGTTGTGAAACAACACCTCGGCCGACTTGACCGGGTCGTCAATCGACGGCAGCCCGAGCATGGCGGCTTTGAAGGAGGCTATGAGTTCCGGGGCCGAGTGAAGATTGAGGCCGACCATCGGGTGGCTGCCTATGGCCTTCCACGCCATGCTGCGGGTGGAGCGCACGTTTCTCCTGTAGCAAACTTCTATATGCGGATATATATGCCTTGTATCGATAGCATTTTCCACTTGACCGGCTGAAAATCCCCGCTGTTCTTTGGGGAAAGGGAGGCACGCAAGGAGTGCGAGTTCCGCGCCGACCTGGCTTTGGAAGTGGAGCGCCCATCCATCGTGCGCAGATTCAAAGCCCCGCACCCACGGCATCGGCTCGTTTTCGGCCGCGCCAAGGCCCGTGTCCATCCACGCAAGGAGTTTACCGGTCATGTGCATAGCGCGCGGATCGCTATTCCAGTGGCCCCAGGCGAAAATGAGCGGATGCGGCATGAAGAGCGGCATATCGTGGCCGCCGGGCGCGAAGAGCATCCCGTTCGGCAGGCAAAATTTCATCATTATGTCGAACGCGCGCTGATGGTTTTTTTGCAGGAGGCACGCCGGCGGTTCGCGCCTTTGGAGCTTATACGCAGCCATCGCAAGCACCACCCACATTCCGTAAGAGAGCGCTTCCGGATGGAAAAATCCGTGGTTTTCGGCTGTATAGTCGGGATAGAGGTTGCATGTCACCACTGCGCGAGAGACGGACGTACCGTAGTATTCGCTATGATCGGCGCCGTCGAGGACGCACGAACTAATGTTCACCGCCCAGTTTATGAGCGTGTTTTCCCAGTCCTGCAGATGCGGATGGTGAGGACACAGGTTTATCGCCCAAGCCATGAGCATGGCATCAAGCGCGTTTTCTTCGGCCTTACTGTCGAACCGGCAACCGCTCGGCGGCATCACTCCGGTGAAGCGATTAGCCTCATGCGCGACTATCTCACGGATGCGGATCTGCTCCCTCTCATCAAGCACCGATTCAGCCAAAATCGCGATCACTCCGAGCAGCGATGCCCAAAGGCTGCTGCGCCAATTCTCGCCCCATTTCTTGCGCGCGAGAAAAGTCTCTACCTCGGTATCGCCGGTAACATGGCTATCGCACACCCATGCCAACCCTTTTTTCAGCTTGTCGATGAGGTCGTCTTTGTTAATGATATTGTTTATGAGATCAATTTGACCAAGATAGAGATAACTGCTCAAAGCGCAAAGGACATTCAGGTGCGGCCGCAAAACATACTCGATAACCGGCGACGACGAGCCCATTGAGGCCATATTGAAGCTTTGCGGATCAATGGAACCGAAGAGCCCGCGTTCTCCGCCGGGTTCTTCCTGCCACGATTCGAGGTAATACGGCAAACCCCTCGACAACAACTCGAGTATTTTTTTCGGTTCGATTTTTTCGGTGAAGTGCAACATATATCGAATTACCCTGTCAACCTTTCCGCCATACGGTTCGTCTGTCGTTTAGAGGGCGTTCCATGGGATACACCATAACACATCCCTCGCCATCAGCGTCTTTGCATTTTTTTGCAAACTCGCGCGCGGTATTGGAATCGTACATGACGAGAAACGCGTCGCCGAAAAAGCGCGGAACCCTGTCGCCTTTTAGCCAGTCCTGATTTTCGTTGACGAGTTCGGTCAGGAACGCTTCCTTATCGCCGGTGTATCCTATGCCTAAATACGCCATTTTCCTCCCGATATGCGGTTTAGTTATCAACACAAATATAATTAACCGTCCATACTGCTCATAGTAAAAAAACAAAAACTATTGCGCGACGATGTTTCCATATATTATCTTTTCACGTGTGGTTCACGAGAGGGGGCAGTAGCTCAGCTGGGCGCGCGCAGCGTTCGCAACGCTGAGGCCAGGGGTTCGATCCCCCTCTGCTCCAGTGTTGAAGTACCGAATAAATTGAATATTGCAACAGTCCCGATGCGGGGGAAATCTGTTTATCATGCAAAAAGAGCAAGACGGTGTATACTTTACGGAAAACAGCGGCGACGCAGACGAGCCTGAGGCTACTACCGCAACCAAAACCAAATCCAGCGACGGCGGTAAATCCGATGATGGCAGAATACGAGGACGATGGCTTTTTATCCTGATACTGATTATCATTCCGGTCACAACCACCTCCATCGCCGCCGTCGGTACGCTCCTCAATTATCTCTATAGAACGCTCCCCATCCACAGCCAACTTCAGAATATCGAACAATCGCTCGTATCAAAAGTGTATGACATGAACGGCGAGCTTATTCATGAATTCAGCGTTGAGCGGCGTTTCTGGGTACCCCTTGAGCGGATTCCCATGGACCTTCAAAACGCCGTCATCGCGGTTGAAGACCGCAAATTCTACAATCACTGGGGAATTGACATACAGCGTAACGTCAGCGCGTTGATGGTGAACCTCGCGCGCGGGAGGCGGGCGCAGGGGGCGTCGACCATCACCCAGCAACTTGCGCGGAACCTGTATCTAACGCCGGATAAGTCACTCATCCGCAAATTGCGCGAGGTATTGACCGCCATCCATTTAGAGCGTCATTATACAAAAAAAGAGATATTGGAACTGTACCTCAATCAAGCATATCTTGGTGCGGGAGCCTATGGTGTACAGGCCGCCGCCGAGCGTTATTATGGCAAGGACGTATCGGAACTGACGCTAAGCCAATGCGCCGTCATCGCCGGGATAATTCAACTGCCGGAGCGCCACAGGCCGGACAGGGACGCAAACATAGACCGCATCACCGCGCGGCGTAACATCGTGCTACGCTCCATGGTCATCATAGACGCCATCACCGAAAATGCCGAACGGAGCGCCATGGCCGAGCCGGTCGCCGCAACCCCAAGGATTCACCGTCCGCCGCAAGCGCCCTACTTCGTGGAAATGGTGAGGCGGTACGTCTCGGAAAGATACGGCGACAACCTGCTCTACAACGGCGGACTTGCCATCCACACAACGTTAGACCTGTTTGCCCAAGACTCCACCGAAAGGAGCGTGGACACTCAAGTTGGAATACTGCAACGACGTCTCAACGGCATGTTTCTGACCGCCACGAGAGCAGAGCGCGTTCTTGGGGTGACGCGGGAAGCGTATATGGAAAATTTCGACTCCCTTTTCGCGCTAAACACGGAGTGGCACTCGCAACTGCACGATACCCTCAAGCTGCGCAGGGCGCAGTTGGCAGTGGCCTCGGTCGATGTCTCGACCGGCGCGATCCGCGTCATCGTCGGCGGACGCGATTTTCAGGAGAGCAGGTTCAACCGCGCGACGCAGGCAAGGCGGCAGGCGGGGTCGGCGTTTAAGCCCTATGTATACGCCGCTGCGTTAGACCACGGCTTCACCCCGGCCACCATCGTCATAGATCAGCCGATTACGTTAGTCACCGACATCGGCGAGTGGCGGCCCACGAACTACGACAACACATTTTCAGGCCCCATGAGCATCCGTGAGGCGCTCACGAGATCAAACAACCTCGTCGCCATACAGGTATTCAACAGAATAGGCGGACAGACAGTCGTTGATTTCACCCAAAGAATGGGAATCAGGCAGCCCTTGCACACCAATCCGTCGCTCGCGATAGGCGCATGCGAAGTGATACCGCTCGAGATTACGTCGTCTTTCGGGATATTCGCCAACCGCGGTGTACACGCGGAACCGTACTTCGTTCAAAAAATATTCGACAAAAACGGCAGGACGCTTGAAGAAGCCGCTGCGCAGAGAAGAACCGTCATGTCGCCCCAAAACGCGTTTCTTATGAACTCGATGATGAGCACCGTAGTATGTTGCGGCACCGCGGCATCAATCCCGAGGCTCGGCTTCAGAAGACCGGCCGCCGGCAAAACCGGCACGACAAACGAATACTCCGACGCGTGGTTCGTAGGCTACACCCCGCAGATCGCGACCGGCGTGTGGGCCGGCATAGACGAGCGGCGGTCTATGGGCCGGGGAGCGACAGGCTCGTTCGCAGCAATTCCGGTATGGGTCAGCGCAATGCAGGCATTGCACAGAGACCTTCCGGTTCGAGACTTCGCCCGACCAGAGGGAGTAACCTCGGCTTCCGTCTGCGCCCAAACAGGCACGCTGGTAAGAGGCGCGTGCCCAAGATCGAGAAGTGAATTTTTCAGAGTCAACGCGCTGCCCGACACCTGCGTAATACACAGCGCGTCCAGAGCAGGAGGCAGCGGAATGGACCTCTTTGGCCCATCGAGACGGGAAAGCGGTGGCGGTAGCGGGAATAGAAGAGAAACGTTAATGTTTTAATCTACCGTGTACTCATTCCACTTTAAGCACAAATTGTCTGTTAGGATTAGGATGCTTTTTTTAAAACCTTTTTTTTAAAAAGGTCCGCCTGACCCTTTGATATAGCTCGATAATGTTTGGGACAACAAAGGGTTGTATGAGTGGGGAGGGCGATGTTCATTCTTGCGGGGTTGAGGTGCGGTGGTTTTTTTAAAACCATTTTTTAAAATGTGTCGCCTAACCCTCCGATACCGCTCCGTAATGTTTGGGACAACAAAGGGTCGTGTGAATGGATAGGGCGATGTTCATTCTTGCGCGGTTGGGGTGCGGTGGTTTTTTAAAAAAACGGTAAAATCTTATGAGACGGCAGTGGATTTAATTATATTACGACCATGGATACTGCGACCCCCAAACATGAAACCGCGCAAACCGCCAACCGTGAATATAAAAACTCCGTATTCACGCTGCTATTTGGCGATATCGCCGCGCAACTCTATTGCGCCGTCGTCGGGAAA
>JAITUP010000216.1 GCA_031286265.1 Chitinispirillales bacterium
AAATAGAATCAATATTACGTATTTACCCCATATAGTACAAAAAACACGTTTTTGTAATTACAGTAAAATCAACACATTGCAGCTCCTATTACGTAAAACATGGAAAAGTTAGGGTTTAAGAGCAAGACAAAAACATAACTTTAACCGCGGATTTTAGATATTATGGAGGGTAAACTACAAAACAACTGAAACAAAAAAAAACAACGGCATTGGTAAACGCCGCCATAATAGGCAGATCATTGACCTGTATGGGGGTAATTATACCCAAAAAACAAAGAAAAAAGAAAGAAAAAAGCTTTTTTTGAACTTTTTGAAAAAAAAACTTGCGCGGGCATCATAGCAGGGGGAGACTTCCCGTGCGCCAGTTCGGCGCACATAGTATAGCGTGGTGAGAGTCCACGCCCGGTAAGGCTTAGCGACCCACCGGTACCGAGTCCTTGGAGCCGAAGCCGCGAGGCTAGGATTAAGCGTAGGACAGGGAGTATGAGAGCCGCAATGCGAAAGCGTGAAGCGATTTAGCCCCGTTATTCCGTCATGCGGAAGCCGATGCCGTGGGAAAGGCAGCAGGCAACAATGTGTACTTGTTTTCGCGAGAGTACGCAGGTTCCGTCGGGGTTGTAAAGCGTGGCGAGCATACAAAGATACTATGTGTGTACCTGGGAGGTCTGGCAACTTCTGATGCATAAGCATCGGTAACGTCAAGCGAAGCCCTAGACAGGATGAGCGAGGCCGATGAGTTGCCAGAAGTCAGACTATCTCATAGTAGCGTTGAAGCGTATGAAAGTACGTGGAGCGAAGGGGATAGCAAATCAGCATCCAACCTTGAGCAAAACACGGAGGACACTTGAGGTCAACGGCCGTGAGACGTGAGCGATAGGTGAATGAGGGTTCGGACAAGAGCCGTATCCGAATGCTGATTTGAAGAGCCGTATGCCTTAATAGGGCACGTACGGTTCTGAGGGGGGCAGGGAGACAACCCAAAAGGGTTGCCTCATCCTGTCTACCCGATCCCTTAAAATATGTTTTGACTTTGACGTTGACGTTGACTTTAAAGATTCTGATTTTAACGAACATACTTAGTAGGATCAACAACATCCGCCTCCCTAAACCCTTTCTTGCGTATCAAACAACTATCACAGGCTCCGCACGCAATGCCTTCTTGCGGTTCAGGATCGTAGCAACTGTGTGTTATGCCGTAATCAAATCCCGCTTTTATACCGATTTTTATGATGTCGGCCTTAGATAAAAACATCAGCGGTGTATGTATTTTGATCCCATGTCCGCCAACACCGGCCACCGTGGCGAGGTTTGCCATCTTCTGAAACGCCGCTATGAATTCGGGGCGGCAATCAGGGTACCCGGAATAGTCGACGCAGTTGACGCCAATGAAAATATCCGTGCAAAATCCCGTTTTTTCCTCGTGCTCGCCCGGCACGAAACCAATATCGCCGCTCCGTACGCCGCCGAGAACCTCCGCCCACGCGAGCGCGTAGGTAAGGAATATCGCGTTGCGCGCGGGGACGTATGTCACCGGAACGCAAGCCCCGCCGCCGCCCTTGGGCACACGAATCCTGCTCGATGTTAGCGCGCTGCCGCCAAGAGACGCGAGATCGATGTCGATTATGCGGCTCTCCGCAACGCCAAGGCATTTCGCAACCTTTTGCGCCGCAAGGAGCTCAAACGCGTTTCGCTGTCCGTAGGAAAAACTGAGCGCGTAAACATCAAACCCCATATTACGGGCGACAAGCCCGCAAGTCGCGCTGTCGAGCCCGCCGCTCAAAAGAACAATCGCTTTTTTCATAGTGTATAGGTACCTCCTAAAATCAAAACTGATATGCGATCTCAAATCCCCGCCGAACGTAAAAAGTCAACACAGTCTCTATGACTCGGCTTGGCTTTAAACGGGTGCAACTCCCACACCTGCGACGCGTCCATCCATTCCCCTGGAGACAACGTGACATACGGAGCGTGATATTCAAGTTCTGTCAGCGCGTCTTCCCTATTGTGGCTTGTGTAATTATAGAACTCGACCAGCGCTTGCTCCGGGTGGATCAATTTAGGCGCGTGCCGTTTGAACCTGATAATCAGCGCCTGCGACGAGACGAACGCGGCCATCGCTCCCCTGTCCGCCTGAATGAAAGCCTTGGCCCAGCGCTCTTTCTTATCCTTGGACGGCGCGCGCGAGGTAACGCCGCAATAACCGCCGTCATGTAAAAATTCACTCATATCCAGTTTAGCCGTCACCCGCCCGTCAACCCTTATCTTATTGATCGACGACACCGGCGCATAACAGCGGGCATAGCCGTCGACTCGCGTGTTTAACCACAAATCCCAAGATATGGGCACATTCCTGATATTCTGCGCGGAAACCTTAAAATGCACTTTCCCGTCTTTTATCCGGATCGACTTAAAAAGCCGAACCCCGCTAAATTCACTCTCCGGCCCCATCATCGATACCTTGGTGTCGCTTTTTTCAATCACTTCAAAATAACCGTTGTTGATGTACGGGTCCGGCGGCCAGACAGCCCGCTCGTCGCGTTTTTTCAGATTCAGGTTCTGATGCGCCCACCATTCGCTCTGCGGCCCAAGCCAGACAATATGCCCGTTGTATGCCTTCCAGCGCGGATTGGGACAGAAACCGCGGCGGACAACCGGCCGCTTGTTCCACAGCGTCTCATCGGCCTTGAGCACATTGCGCTTGCCGACAATACGAAGCAACGCAACCATCCCCCCCAAATCGGGAATCACACCGAGTTCGATGTTTCCATCGGTAATTTTTATTAGTCGGCTCATACTTGGAATATAATATACATTTTGAACGGCGGTGCGCGTCTCCAAAAAAAGTTTTTTAAGCCAACTCCCCATATATTATTTTCACACCCATGAACGACGAAATAATCACATTCATACGTGAACATCCAAACGGGGCTACATCCGAGATTATCGCGGAACAGTTTTTGAAATTCAAGAACCCGAACAAAATGCTTGCCGATGCCGCTGTGAGGGCCATTCTATCCAAAGACATGCGTGTACAACTTGATGAGAGCGGCGGAATATGGGTACCCAACGCTACAGCTTCGCGCTCGGGCGATGATGAAACGGAGATTACCGATACGGAATGGGTTTCTGTTTATCTTTTGGCGGATATCCCCCGCAAGTCCATCGTGCACATATCGCTATGGTCGCCCCTTCCCGAACCTCGATGCATAGTTAGCGCGTGGCTGAAAGATCCGGCGCACTTTTCCGAAGAGGATCGTGAAATGCTTACCGATCCGCGTGATATGCCGTTTAACAGTCCCGTCAATATCGCCAACGTTCACGATAGCCAGCACTTGGCGGCCACGTCCATTGAACAAATAGTCCGCGAGCTTGCCGGCAAAGTGCCGATTTTTTTCTCGCAGCAGCAGTACGCGATATTCTCATGGTCGGCGCAAAACCACGGTGTGGGCATTGATGATTATTATTTGATGAATCAACTGCTGCGCGCGGTGAAAGAGCCGGAATGCAAACCGCTCACTATCGACAACGCGGCATCGGCGATACTCGGCAGTTTCCGAACGGCGGAGAGCGCGTATCGGCAAGGCGAACTGTTTTGCCGGATCACAGCCGAACTTATCGGCCAAATGAAATCATCTGGCATAGAAAATCGAGGGCAACTGGACGAACGGCTTTGTGAGGAATCAAAGTTTGATTTTGCGGATAAGGAAATCACAAGGGAAATGATTGACGAGCTGCCGATGAAAGCGGGGGTTTATGGATTTACGGATAAATCCGGGGCATACATATACATAGGAAAGGCTGTCAATCTCCGACGCCGCATAGAAAATTATTTCCGCTTCAACAGCGAATCGCCGGACAAGCTCGGCAAGTTGCGGGCGGCGGCGCATAGTCTGACAATCCACCGCTGCGGATCGGAACTCGAGGCTCTCATCTATGAATACCGCCTAATCAAAAAACACAAGCCGCCGCTAAACAGCCACTCCGCCATATCCGAGCGTAAAGGAGAACACAAGCCGCTATCCGATATGGTGCTGATGCTTCCCCACGCACAGGAAGGATTTTGCGTATCGCTATGGATACGAAAAGATCAGAAAATCAGGTTGCGTAGTTTCGAATTGGATTTTTGCGAGGAAGAAACGATCATCAAGGAACTGCGTGAATATTTTTACTCGGGGACATTGCCGATCTCTTCCGACGATTTTCCGGAACTGGAGATTGTCACCAGATGGGTGAAGCGAAATCGAGACAGCGTTTCAACGATCTTGGTGGGAAATTTAGTGGACGCGGAGGAAATTGTCGAGGCGATGAGGAATGTGTAAATTGGGGCGGCGATGCGTATGAATTGGATATAATACAAAAATCAGCGAGAATCAAATTTTAAAAAAACATTTTTTTAATTGACATCCGCCCTAAAAAACCTATTTTATCTAATTATGGCCATCGACAAAAACAAAACGCAAACTTTTTCCGCCCCTGTTACGCTCGACCGCGCGTGGGTTACCAAGAGCGGTATTATAGGCAGTCATCATCGTGGACGCTTGGTTCTTGATTTGTCTAAGACCGAACGGATTGACTCCGCCGGTGTTTGCCTTATTGAATTTTTGCGAAGGACGCGGGTGGATCGGGGCTGTGAATTTGTTTTGCAAAATGTTAGCCCGGTTATTGCCAAGCAACTGGATTCGCCGGCATTGCATCGGCCCGCGCACGACAAGGTCGTGAGCAAGGGCGGCGTTCTCGAGCGTTTGGGCGACGGAGCGCTGGACGCGTCCCGCGTTGCGGTGGATGCGCTTTCCGTATTTACCGAAATGTTCTACTGGAGCACTATCGGTTTTTTCAAGCGTCAGGATATTAAAAAGGGCAGTCTATATGAGCAAATGTATCAGCTTGGCTACAAGGCCGTTGGCATTATTGCGCTTCTTTCGTTTCTTATAGGTGTTGTTCTGTCGCTTCAGAGCGCGATGCAGCTCAAGCAACTCGGCTTGGGGATATTTCTTGTTCCGCTGATAGGCATCACTATGATCCGCCAGATGGGTCCGCTGCTCACGGCCATTATTCTCGCCGGCCGCACCGGCAGCGCCACGACCGCCGAGATCGCCACCATGGTAGTAGGCGAAGAGGTGGACGCCTTGCGCACTATGGGCATAAACCCGATGCAATACATAATGGCCCCAAAGTTCTGGGCTATTTCGCTAACGATGCCGCTGCTATCGATAATTTCCACGGCCATGGGAATTTTCGGCGGCTATGTGATAGCCCTGCTCTACCTCGATATGAGTACGTCGCTCTTTATGGGCGAGCTCGTAAAAATCATCCACCTCGAACATATTTTAGCCGGATGCTTCAAGTCGATGGTTTTTTCGTGGCTGATTATTTGGGTAGGCAGCTATTTCGGCTTCAGGGTGAGGGGCGGTGCGGAAGCGGTTGGGCGCGAGACGACATCAAGCGTAGTGGCGGGGATTTTCATTATCATCGTGGCAAACGCGCTGTTTTCGTTTATTATGTGATTATTAACCCGGCGGTAATTGACTTCAATTATCTATTGAGTTTGGCTTTGTTTTTTGGTGACGGAGTAATATCAGTAATTTTTTTTGATTTTTTTGGTGACGGGGCTCATAAGTTCCCTCTTTCAATCATAGTGCAGGATGTACACTGTACATCCTCACTCACTTCGCGCATAGTTTATCATCCGTAACGCCCCGATACGATAGCCCCCCTGCGGTCCCCCATAAGCGGCGACCGCTTACGGGGGACATCTGGGCATACTATCGGGGTAAAA
>JAITUP010000223.1 GCA_031286265.1 Chitinispirillales bacterium
TTTTACCCCGATAGTATGCCCAGATGTCCCCCGTAAGCGGTCGCCGCTTATGGGGGACCGCAGGGGGGCTATCGTATCGGGGCGTTACGGATGATAAACTATGCGCGAAGTGAGTGAGGGTGTACAGTGTACATCCTGCCGTTTGATTGAAAGAGGGAACTTATGAGCCCCGTCACCAAAAAACAAAGCCAAATTCAATAGATAATTGAGGTTAATTACCGCCGGGTTAATATTACCATACAAAAAGCAGCTTTACCCCGTGATATAATCCATAAAATATCCAACTAACCGGGCCTAATCTTACTTTGTCTTGTTCTTCTTTGATTCTGAATCTTATCGTGATGTTTGAATACGCTACGCTTAACTCCGCGTGCCTTATCTTCCCTTTAAGCGTTTCTATCTGCAGGTTTATTCGTTCCAGTTCTCTTTCAATGGCTAAAATATCACTAACGGTAATCGCATGATCCAGTAGCGCTAAATATCTATCGCGTACATTTTGAAAATTTTCCAATCTCATTACATTATCTTGATATTGATCGGTAATGTCGGTTCCTGTTCTTGTTTCATTTTCAACTTCACCGAGTGTCCTCGCATGTTGTAAAAAAGTATCCATATTTTCGGATGGAATCCGTGTTATTATAAAATTGTTTGTTTCTCTGACAACAAATCCGTTGTTGTTTTTTATCTGCTCAAGGAGTATGCTCCTTGTTTCTTCCGTATCAGCGACAGATAATTCCAGTGACGCCGTATAGGTTATCATCCTTTCACTGCTCTGTGTTTCCATTTCCGAGGGTGACCTGGAAGCGGACCGAGGCGTTGAACTCATTGAAGGCGGTGCTTTTGGGGCAGCAGCACAAGAAAACGGTATTAATAGCGCACACAAACAAATGCTTAGCCTTAAAAGACATCTAATCATAAAATCCTCCTCCGGTTATAATTTTATCACGCCGTATATCAAGAAAATAAATTATGCGCCAATGCCTGTCAACATATTTGTTTTGATCTGGATTGCCGCGTCTGACGCTATACTGCGTTCAGCATGATTCGCCGTCATAATTAATTAGCGTTTTTGTGTTATATCGGCCTATTTTTTCCTGATAATTCAAAAATGGCAGGCCAATAATAGAAAATATACCGACTACTTCCCCGCCGCGCCCCTCGATCATTTGGGCCACCGCCTCAAGCGTTCCGCCGGTTGCGATCAGATCGTCTATGATGAGCCACCTTTTCCCGAGCGCGATATCTTCCACGTGGATTTCAAGCGTGGCAGAGCCATATTCGAGGTCGTAACTCATCGACACGGTTTTGCCCGGCAGCTTTCCTTTTTTCCGTGCCAACACTAAAGGAACGCTCCTATCGACCGCAAAGCAGGAACCAAGCAAAAACCCGCGACTTTCTATAGCGATGACACCATCGACATCTATGCCCTCATAATGTTTAAGCATCTCATCCACGACAAATTTATAGGCTGCCGGATTTGTGAAAATGCTTGTGATATCGTAGAACAAAATTCCGGGTTTGGGGAAATTAGGGACTTTGCGGATAGCGCTGTCGAGATTGAAAGTCATGAAAACGGGTCCTTTCAGTAATTTTTTTGGATATGGATGTTTTAGTAAAAACAATACTTTGCCATTACTCACCCAATCTACATTCCGCGCAATCCGAAAATCAAGATTTTTTAAAAAAATCAAGCAAAATTTTCAATGTTCGAATAATTGAGGATGAACTCTTCATTTTCGGGTTCATAATTCATCGTTCGCTAAAACGTCTTTTGCTTCTCTAAAAAAGTTTTCCATATCGTCTTTATCGCATTTAAAACGGCGAATGCAGAGCAGTGCCGCTTGCCGCAATTCGGACAAGAGGTCTTCGTCCGGCATGCCGTTGACATAGCTGTATTTTCGGATGAGCGGATCAAATTCCCGCAAGATGTATTCAACAGCCTGCTCGTCTCCCGATTGCGCTTTTTCCAAGAGGCCTTGAAATACGCTGTGATTATGGTCGTGCATACGCTTTATTCATTCCATTTCTTAATATGTTTAACTGTTGTTTTTGACATTTTTTCTTTTGTATTGAATATATATCAATGTGGAAGTTTGATTAAACTAAAAATATATTATTATTCTTTCGATTAAATATTGTGCCGCATTGTCCGGCGACATCACTGTTCTCTGTGCAGTCGTCGGGTGGTGTGAAGTAATATTTAATCGACAGTTCAATACATGTAAGTGAAAATTTATATGTTTATTATTTCTCCATTTTCAAAAGTTATGATTCGATCACAATTTCGAACGGTTTCAAGTCGTTGAGCGATTATAATTTTTGTGGCAGAGATTTTTTTCAGGCTCTCGATGATTATATTTTGCGATTCGTTGTCTAAATGGCTTGTGGCCTCGTCTAAGAAAACAAATTTACTCTTTCTTGCCATTGCCCGCGCGACCAAAAGTTTTTGCATTTCCCCAGGAGATAGCATACATTCTTCAAGTCTTGTGTATAGTCCATCGGGGAGCGCACATACAGTTTCTTCTAATCCGACGTTTTTTAATATTTCGTAAACTTCAGCCGTGCTTACACTTTTGTCATTACCGGCGATATTGTAGTATATGTCGCCGACAGCTAAATTGCCGTATTGGACGACCACGCTCATTTTTTTTCGCAAATATCTCAAGTTGATCGTTTCGAGATCATATCCTCCATAATAAATTTTACCTGAAGTCGCATTATATAAACCCATCAAAAGTTTTAATATAGTCGATTTTCCACTACCCGACGGGCCCAAAATTCCCACACTTTCGCCTTCTTCAACTTTGAACGAAACGTCATCGATGATTACACGGCCGAGTTTGCCGTAACGGAATGAAACGTGGTTAAATTCAATAGAGCCTGAAATGTCCGCCGGAACTCTTTTTAATGTATCGTATTCTGGCAGCGATTTCAAAATCGGATCGATATTTTTGTATACCGACATCAGTTCCGGCAGTGTATCGAGTACGCGGAGCGATTCGAATACGGAACGCTGCAAGATGAAAAACGCGGAGATATAGGCGATGAACGCTCCTATCGTGACGCCCTCGACATTTATTATCAAGAGATAGACGACTGCGGTTGAAAAAAACTTAAATACTTTGCAAAGTGAATCTAACGCGCTGTCTATTTTTTTGATTTTACTTTTAAGGCGGTGCTTATTTTTTTCAAATATTTTCCAAATATTGTAGGCGCGTTCCTGTGCGCCTGAAACTATTATTCTGTGCATCGCGTGAATGCTCTGGTATGTAAATGTCGCCGCTTTGTTTTGAGCGTCTACAAGCTTTAAATTAATTTTATGTTTTTTCAGTCCGGCTGCGGCGTAGATAATGATCAATCCGGCGAACATCAACAAAACCATTGGTGTAATTTCCGCACAATATTTGAACAAAATCACAATCTCTACAATCACAAACATATTGAAAATGATGATTTTTAAATTATTTTCTATAAATATATTTTTAATTCTATCGATGCCTTTTATTTTTTCAAGGATTTCACCGCTCGTATATTTATTGAAGAAAGGCATTTTAAGATAAAGTAATCTATCGCAAAGCGCTACGCTTACGGCTAATCCGGCTTTCATACCAATTCGGGTTATTCCCAAATTCGCCATGATTGTAAATCCTATATTCACCAGTTCAAAAATTATCAAGATTACTATAATTTCAAACAGCATGCCACGCATGTTTCCTGGAATTATCGTGTTAAAGATTTCTTCCGATAATACGGCCGGTATCACTTGAATAATACTCGCGATGAGGCTGCACAACAAAATTATTATTATATCCTTGTATAGTTTTTCACCGTGTATAAATTCGACAATGTCTTTGAACACTAATTTTTTTGATGGAAATGTGCGGAATATCGCCGTCGCACGATTTTCTATTTCCTCCGCAATTTGAGCGGTTATTTTTTTTGTTGTGTCGGTTTTAGGATTGTATATGCTATATCCGATTATAGCGTGTGAAAATATGGCTATCGGCGTACCGTTTTTCAATTTTCCGATCATTGCGACGCTATTATGCTTCCACCATTTTTTAGGTAAGACGATTTCCTTGTGTCTAAGTCCCGATAAGTGGAAAATCTCTATATCCGGATTCCCTAAATTTTCGATAATATTCATAGATGGAAGATTGACATCTATATCCAAATGATTGCACAGAGTTTTATAAACGCTGATAAATTCATTCGTCATTTTTTCACCGTCGACCTTTCCGCTTCAAACAACGATTTATAAAATGATGATGATTCCATCAACTCGTCATGTTTTCCTCTCGCTATGATTTCAGCTTTGCCTAAAATAATAATTTCATCATATTTCGTTATTTGCGACAGCACGTGAGTAACCATCAAACAAGCGCATCTTCGTTTTTTTATAGCCTCCTGAATACGCTCACGGTTTGTCGGATCAATTGAACTTGTCGCCTCATCAAACAGTAAGATAGACGGATTGTAGATTAGCGCTCTCGCGATTTCAAGCTTTTGGCGCTGGCCTCCGCTAATATTATTTCCGTTTTCCGTGAGCTGATATTCATACGCGCTGTCTAATGATGATATATACCGATGTATACACGCGGTGCGTGTCGAATTATAGAGATCGGATTCTGTCAAATCGGCATCCCACATTGTGATATTTTCTCTTATGGAAGCCGAAAAAAAAGCAGGCTCCTGATTTGCACAGCCGATGGAATTTTTGAAAACCTTTCTATCAATTTCCACCGCCGGTATACCGTCAATCGTCACTTCGCCGGAGTTTGGTTCGTATAGTCCCTGTAGCAATTTCAGCAACGTGGTTTTGCCGACACCTGATTTTCCGATAATGGCAACCATTTGCCCTGGATTTATTTTCAAATCGAAATTTTTAATAATAGGCATATTTTCTTCGTAACCGAAAGTTACGTCCCTAAACTCTATATAACCGTCAAGCTTGCGTTTACCGTTGAGCAACGCGCGTTTGACTTTAATACTTTTTTCTTCATTATTGTCCTCCAACTTTTTAAAAAAACCTGTCAATTTTTCTTCAAATTCTTTTAATTGCGTAGTTATCGATAAGATCCCGCTCAGCGGATAGAAAAAAGCGGCCGCGTAAGCCTGAAATTCCAAATATGTACCAATGCTGAAACTGCGATCCATTATCCGTAGTGCGGAGATCATAAGAAGAAGATTCATAAAAAACACTTCCGACATATCTTCGATGGGAGAGTAAGCTTCTTCAAAATCATCGTCTCGGCCGGCGTTGATCGTCGCTGTTTTTTCCCCTAAAATGCGATCGAAAAGAATCGGTTCGGCAACGGTTGACTTGAAGGTTTCGATGTTTTGTATCCCCAGTGCATATATCCGTTCTCCCTGTGCCGTCAATTCATCGACTTCGGGCCTGTCATCATCTTCCGTGGAAGACATGTTGCGTACAAAAGAAATCACTTTGCTCAAAATAATATTACCGGCAACCAACGCGATAACGATAAGCGACATGGTAACATCAATCCACAGCATAACAATCAGATAAAAAATCGCCCTAAACGTATCAAACAAGAGGGATAAAACGTCGTTGGTCAAAAGATTTGAAATATTTCTTGATTTTTCAGATTGCGAAAGCAAAGTATAACTATCCTTTTGGGTGAAAAGCCTAAGGGAAGAATGAAACATTATTCGCATATATCTGTTCAAATTTGTAGTTTCAATTTCGTTTGACAAACGGAATAAACAATTTTTCTGAAGCCAATTGACTAACCCGGCAAAAGCCGCAGTTATTCCCATTACCGTTACCAAAATAAATAGCCATCCGGTATTATGGCTGGTGAAAATATAATCGGTAAATATCATACTGTAGATCGGAAAAAGTAACGCCGGGATAAACAGTAATATATTCAATAAAAATATGTATGCTATAACGTTTATATTTTTACGAAAAGCATCTTTGATATTGGACAATTTCATTTGGCGTTTCCTTGTTAGCGTTGGAAAATCAGATCTATCGGACGCATCTTTTCAACAATAATCGACGCGTCGCACAGTGTGATGTTCCCAAATTTATTTGGCGGACCAAAAGATGTGGTCCAAGCGTATCCCGTGGCCGTCGCTTCGGAAGTTATGAGATTGATGTATATCTCATAGACCGCGCCGTCTTTAAGAAAATCCAGCGCGAGTTCTCGACTGCCGAGTAGATTAAACATGTAATTTTCCGTAACCGGATATTCGCTTATTAAGGTTATCATACCTGTCATATTTCCATATAATTCTCTGTTAATATTCGCAGGGAAAATATTAACTTTCATGCTTTTTCTTATATTTTTGATTTGGCTTACCGATACGAAAAGATAGCATTCCATGGCGCTTCCGTCCGTCGCTTCCTTTGATACCGTGGCAATTTTATCACCTTTTCTTACGAAGTCTCCGCTATGGACAAAAACATCTACGACGCGTCCCGCCTCTGGAGTGACAATCTGGCTTTCCGCTATGAGTCTAGCGCGTTTTAAGTTGATTTGAGCCGCCGTGACATTTTGCGCTATCATCAGATTGATCTCATCGACAAGTGCCGATCGATCGGCTCGGGCGACGACCTGACCCAATTCGATATATTCGTTTGGTATGATGTTCAAGTCGAGCAAGCGGTAGTCATCCAGTGCAAATATATTAATTATTCTGCCGCTTCTAACTATAGCTCCCGAAGTGTCCTCGCGTATTAATATCGTCCCGAAAATTCCCCAAGCCGCGCCGCCAACGACAATCGCGAAAACGGTTAACAGTATAATCCACCCGTTTATGCCTATCACCTTTACCATTTCATCAGGTTCCGTCGATTGTGAATTAAACCCGCTGTTCGGTATAGCGTTATCATTTTTATTATCTCTCATAATTATCCTCCAAAAATTATAGGCCTGACCGGTATGACAAAAACATTATATCCATCAAATTCCTGTGTTTCCGGGTTGTATGTACGAACGCCGGAAACGGTTTTATAGTCTTTGAGGTTTGACATAAATGAGGCCATGGTTGTCCCGTCTATGCTTCCCGTCGCCTCCATCGCGTCTCTTATGAGCATTACCGCCTCATACGCGTTTACAGCGGGAGCATCGGGATCATGGCCATACATTACGCGGAATCCCTCCAAAAAATCTGTATCCAAATTTTCCCGGCGCAATGTCGCCGTGTATAAATTATCAAAATATTCATATTGTAAATCCTCGACGGTAAATCTTTCAAAAGAATCGTCGCCGTAAACCGGAAGTTGCAAACCGTTTCGACGTATTACTCTTATGGGCTCCACATATGCGGGATAGGTGGCGGCCATTATGATTGCGTCACAGCCAAAAGCGCGCCAACGATTCGATAGCAACTCAATGTTTAATGAAGTAATACTGTTTACGCGGTCAACAACTCTAACCTCAAGCGCGTTCAACTCTTTTTCAAAATTTTTTGCCAAATCAATCCCAAATACGTCGTCTGTGAAATAAATAACGATATTTCTATACCTTTTTTCCGCTACATGTGAAGCGATGGCCCGAGCAAAAATCTGGCTACTGCCAACCATTCGGAAAATATAGTCAAACTCCTCTTCAAACAAAACTAATCCGGTTGATCGCGGGGTAAGCATGATAATTCTGTTTTTTTCATATATATCTTGAGTGTAATAGCTAATATTTGTACTCCAGTGTCCAATAACCGCCGTAATTCCACGGTCAATAAAAGTTTGCGCGATTTGCATTGCCGTATTCGCGTTGTTCTTATCATCTCTAACGGCAATATCGAGCCGTTTATCCAAAACTCCACCGCTATTATTGATAACATCTACGGCAAACTGGAGGCCTTTGGCAAAATGCGTGTTTGCCACGTTTATTGATGTTATCGGATAAACGACTCCTATGGTTATCACATCCGATTTGGGCGAATTATATCTATCCTCGCGCTCGGAAGCGATGCCACAACCGGCTGATAAAACAAATACTGCCGCCAGAAACACTATAAATTTTCTCATTTTTTACATCTCCTTGCTTAAAATAGCCATTAGTATAGAAAGAGTTGTTAGGGTTAAAAATGTAACATTTTTTAAAAATTAATTGTTGGTGATCCGCACTGAAAGCAATAGCGGCTTGTGTTTGGCCACGAGCGTTGTGACGGCCATATTGACATGTACGTTCAGAAATGTTCTGAACGGGTCGATGATGGGGTCGATGGCCATGAATATTATCAGCACCGCCTCCATGGGAAGGCTTAGCGGGTCGAGTACTATGCTTAGCATCGATAGCGTGACTATCCCTGACGCTCCGGCTGTCGCGGTGCCCGCGAATATTACCCCGATTAGAATGACCAGATAGTGAATCGGCTCGAAGGGCGAGTTATAGATTTGCGCTATGAAAAAAACCCCGAGGGCGAAGTAGGCTATGTTCCCGAAGCGTCCCAAGGTTATGCCGAGCGGCAATGTTAGATTTGTTGAAATCGGGTCGAAGCCCATTTTGTTTTCCAGGCAGTTTATCGCGCTCGGAAGGACGGCCATCGAATTACGCGTCGCGAAAGCAAGGAGGATCGGCTCAAACAGCATGGAGATTACCGTGAGAGGGTTGCGAATGCCCGAACGGAGCCAGATGATGGCCGTGCCGACAACAAAGGCAATAACGGTGATGACACAGTAGAGGATGATAAATTTTGACATGGCTAAAAATATTTGTACCCCTACCGCCGCAATTTGTCCCGCCATCAGGCAAATGAGGCCGACAGGCAGTAAATACAGAGACCAATTGATGAGTTTTTGGAAAACCTGAAAAATTGCCGTACACAGATTAACAAGCAACGTAGCGGAATCATTTGGGAGAAATCCGATGGCGATGCCGAAAATTATCGAGAAAAAGAGAATCGCCATTACGCTGCCTAAGGCAAGAGATTGAAAGATATTTGCCGGGATCATGTTTGTAAAAAAACTTGCCATGCCGGGAAGTTCGGTATTGACGTTCGCGTTATCGCTTGAACCGAGCGTCACTTCTAAAAGCCCGTTGCTACCGTCCTGTTCGGAGGAGAGGAGTTCGGCGAACAGTTGCCGTGTATTTTCGCCAAGCCCCGTCCCCGGCTTGCCGAACATGCCGACAGACATGCCGATAACGGCGCAGGCGGTCATACATACAATCAAAACGAGCGTGATTTTCTTTATCAATCCGGCGCTGCTTTGGCCTCGCATGAGTTTCCCTAAGCTCGAGGAGATGGCCGTGATGACGATGGGGATAACCGTCATCTGTAGGAAGAAGAGGTATAGTTCGCCTGGAAACGATATGATTTGCGCAAAGTTTTTGACGCCGAGGAAAGCGGACAGCTTAGTGTTAAACAAGCCTATGATTACGCCGATTGCCACGCCGCTTAAAATGGCTATCGGATGTTTTAGTATTGCGAATTTCATTTTCTTTTTCCTTTCAGCAGTGTTAAATTAATTTCCGAAACTGAAGTGCCGTTCAATGAGACGGCTTGGGGTCAATTTCGAATGATTTTCTAACAGATACTCGTCGAGAAATACATTCAGCCAATTCTGCAGCATCGGCGCGTCCACGGAAACGGCCATTGCTAACGGATCGCGTTTATCGCCTATTATGATCGGTTTTGTCAGGATGGACGCGTCTTTTCTTGTCGCGTTGACGATAAGTATCTCGCCCTCGTCCCGATAAATCGCCAGCAGTTCGCCGGCGAACAAAGCGTCTATGGCTTCGTTCCAGATAGCAAAGGGCTTTACCTCCGCGGCCGGAAAGTTTATGGGCGCGAAATTTACGTATGAAGTGTTGTTCAGTACCCCTATGGTTCCGCGGAAGTTTTTTATGAAGCGCGGAAGCTGCTGCTCCGGCCCGATTTTCGCAAACTCTAACCGGTTCACCAAGAGCGCCTGCCTGAAAGTAAAATAAGGCTTGGTAAAGCGGACTAACTCCGCCCGCCGCGAGGTAACGCTTAGCTTACTGAGCGCGATATCGGCTTCGCCTTCCGCTACTTTCATTATCACTCCGTCAAAAGTAACAGCGTCGCGGTTAAAGACCGCTGCCACCTCCAAACGGTTGGCGATAGCATATCCGATCTCCACATCAAGGCCGGTCAGCTCTTCTGTTTCCTCATCCTTGTAAAAGAACGGTTTTTGATCGTGGGCGACCATAGCGAAAACAATATGGCCGCGATCCTGAATCGCTTTAAACTCGGCAGAAGACGGCATGCCGCCCGCTGGCCTGCCCTCCGTGAACTGCCTGTTTTCTTTCACAAGCCGACGTACCGTTTCAAGCGGCAAAAATTTCACGGCTTCATGCCGTTCGTCGTCCATCCCGCCCTTGCAGGAAAAAAGCGCCACAGACAACGCCATCAGCATCACAAACAACATCGTGCGCAGTAATAATATCACGATACCCTTCCTTTCAAGTGAAATTTTATATATTTATTAAAGTACCAATTGACTCTTGCGCGATTTGTATCGCCGCATTTGCGCTATGCATACTCCTTGAGAAAATATTTGAGTTTACTCAGCGCTTGGCGCTTTAGCCTGATCACAGTCTGCCGCGTTATTTGCATTATGGACGATATTTCCTGATCTGTTTTCTCGCGATAGAAATACAGGCTTATTATTTTAATTTGCGCTGGGTTTAGCAGTTTCATCGCCTGCCTGATATCGTATCGTAAATCATCAACGCCGATTATGGGTATCGATTCAAATCTTTCGCATATATCGTCCGGCGACATATATCTCAATTTGGCGGCCGCTTTCCAGGTTTTGATGCTATAGGCTTTTTGGGTTTGTATCAAGGTGATTTGGAGATAGGCCTTAAATTTGAAATAAATATATGTACCCGCCAAATCGGAAGCATCGTCCTTTGGATTTTGCTTCAGGTAGTTCGATATAATATGATAGAGTCCCAAAAATCCCCCTTGTTGAAGAAAATAAAACCCATAGCTTTAAAATCGCCATTAGTATAGAAAGAGCGGTTAAAGCCGAAAGTGTAATATTTTTTTAAAATTTTTTTAAAATGTTACACTTTGGGTGACAAGTGCTCTTTAATGAGTCAAATGTTCTTCACTGCAAAATTGCAAAAGGAGGTAGTGAGTATGAGAGGTATAGACAAACTGCACCCGGAGGTGCGGGAAATGGCGGAGGAGCTTCAAAGAATGTGCCGTGAAAACGGGCTGCCGCTACTTATAACGGAGACTTGGCGTACTAAAGAAGAGCAGGACGCGCTCTACGCCAAGGGGCGCACTGCGCCGGGCAAGGTCGTTACCAATTGCAAGTATCCCTACAGCGCGCATTGCTGGGGCGTCGCGTTCGATTTCTGCCGCAATATAAGAGGTAGAGAATACGAAACCGCGGACGGTTTCTTCCAAAAGGTCGGTCAGCTCGGCAAAAGCATCGGTTTGTTTTGGGGCGGTGATTTCAGAAGTTTTAAGGATATGCCGCATTTTGAACACCCCGGTTACGTCGTCAATAATAGTATAAAGACGCTTGCCGAAACGTGGGGAACGCCCGAAGCCTTCAAAAAAAGTTGGAAAACAACTATAGTGCAGGAATCGGAATCGGTGAAAATCGAAGATGAGGGCGCAAGGCGGATTATGCCGGAAGCTCTCAAAAAAATCATGCCGTCCGAACAGGTATCATCCACAGAAACGTTGATAGGCGCGGATAGCGCCTGGGAGTGGGCGACGAAAAATGGGCTTACCGAGGGGATCGCTAAAAATGAAATGATTAGCGGCGACGCGCTGATTAAGCTGCTGTATAAGTACAATGCAGCTAAATAACCATCACAAAAAAAGTAAAAATGAAAGGCGTTAAAAAATGGAAAAAAGAAGAAATCGTCAAAACGCGGTCGAACTGAAAGATCTGGTCTACGCGCCGCTTCAAGCCGTATCGGAAGCGAATATGCGCCTCAGTTCAAACATAGTAGACTTTCTGGCCTCCACCGGCGATATGTGTGCCGACGATGCCGGAAAGCCTACGGTGCATCTGCACACCATACAGATGCAGTACCAGCAACTGCGCAACGACGCGGAGGATAATACCGTAGCCGAGCGTATAGGGCTCGAAATACCGTTACTGTCTATCTATCCGCTCAGCAGTCTCAAGGTCTCAAAAACCAAGGTAGCGTTTGACGTTGAGGTGAAAGACATGAAGGCGGTCGGCGATTCTGTAAAAATTTATACGCAAGTATGCTCAAAGAAACAGCGCAAGAGCGCGAATCAGGCGCGGTTCTCCTTTGAGATGGAGCTCGAAAGCATAGATATAAGCGAAGGATTGGCGCGGTTTGTGGATACGCTAAACGCGCAAGCCACGCCTAAACGCGTTTCTTCAAGACCTTTGGACGAATCGGGCAACGCGTTGACCGGTAAGGAACTTGAGGAATACAATCAGCGTATGGAGCTTATAGAGCGCGAGAAAGAACTCAACGATAAACTTGGCGAAGTCACGGAGATGATCCGCGGCAAGAATAATATCATAGTCGCCAAAACTGGCATGAACTACGATGAATACGTAGAACACTTGGATTACACCAAGGCGGAGCCGGAAGACGAAGAGGTAGCCGAATTATGTGAATTTATCAAGGAATACAAGGAGATTAGCGATGATTTGGAAGAGCAGTTGAGCGAACTCAAAAAAGAAAAAATCGCGCAGCAATTCCAAAACGGAAATTCAAACGGTAACGGCAGGCAAGAGCCTCAAAATTCTCGGAGCCGGTTGGCGGATAGCGGAGGACGCAGACTGTGAACAAGCAAAAACGTCTCGAAGTCTCTGATGTAAAATATGTCAAGGAGGTTGCGGTGGGGAGCGTAAACCCCAACGTCATTCTGTCTGACGGCGCACGGGAAGCGCAAACCGAGCTTCTCAACCGCTGTCTGAACGACTATCCTAAAGGCGTTATCATTGGTAAAGACATCGCTATTGGGCGGTATACTATCGGCGAGCATGAGCTCGTCATGCAAAAAACCATTTATCATGTCGGATTTCCACGCAAGCCGTCGTGGTTAGACGAGAAAGGAACAGAAACAAAATGAGTGGGAAAACTTTGACGCTTAAAAAGCTCATGCAAGCTTTGACGGAAGCGACCGCGCATGCCAACAATGCGTTGCGCAGCGATTATGCAGCGCAAATGCGTAAACGCTCGGATAGAGATTTCATACCCGCGCCACGGCCGCTTGGTGTGGAGAGCATGAAGGTAACTTTCACGGCAAACGTAAGAGACGATGAACACACGAGCTTTTTAGAAAGCGGCGAAGATATCTGTCTCGACTTCGGTAGCCCACACGGCAACTTTAAGGGTGAGATACTTCTCAAGCCTTATACGTCAAGCCTGAACGCGGCCTACGAATACGATGACGATGTTGAACCAAGCGATGTTGATTCTGAGCCAAACGACGGCGAAGAGGAGGCGTACGCGAGTGCGCAGGAAGAAATAGCCGACGAAGTGCCGTCGTCGGGCGAGGGCTTCGAGTGCAGTGGAATTTATTAAAGTACCGATTAACTCTTGCGCCGCACCGCCGGACGGCACCGCGCAAGAGTTAATTGGGGGATCAATATTGACAATCAAACTCCGTCAAAAGGCGGGATAACCATAACCTAATATCAAAGGAGGTAGTAGTATGAATATCGGTGAACAATTCAAGGGTCTCGACATGAAGAACCTGATCGGAGGGCCGCTCACGGCAGCCGCCGAATCAAGTCTTATGCTTGCACGAACCACAGCCGAATTTATCAATCAAGTCGGCTTTGATGCCGACCAAAAGGCGCGCACGGTGCTGTTCAAATACAATAAGCAGGAGCCGGGCGAAGATGGGGGCCTCATTAGTCAGGAAATGTCTATCGACATACCGCTCTTAGCTATAGTGCCAATTCCCAATCTGCAGATTGACGAGGTCAACATCATGTTTGACATGGAGGTCAAGGATTGCGTGAAAGAGGAGTCGTCCATGTCCGGCAGCGGCTCATTCAGCGCGAAAGTCGGCTGGGGGCCGATCTCGGTATCCGTAAGCGGCAGCGTGTCGGCGCACAGCTCAAACACGCGCTCCACCGACAAATCCGCTAAATACCACGTCGACGTTCGTGCCACGAATCACGGCACGCCGGAAGGCTTGGCACGCGTACTCGACATGATGGCCGCGTCGGTTTCGCCCAACCTCATCGGCAGCCGTCCGACCGATCAGTCCGGCGCCGAACTCACAGGCGACCGCCGCGAGCGCAGCCAGAAACTCAGGGCGCTACGTGAAAAAAGTATGCAGCTCGAAAGCGCCGAAAGCGCCGCCCGAGACAGCAGAGATATCAAATTAAACGCCTTCGCACGCAAAGCGCAGTCTCTCCAAGAACTCGCTCGAAACAAGTTTTCAAGCGACATGGCAAATGAAAAAGATGATAAAAAGAAGCTCAGCGAGGACCCAATGAACAGCTTCTGGAACGACCTGCAAATAGGCGCGCGCCAGAAAGTCACATTGGCGGCTTCCTTGACAGGCGACGAAGCCAAAATCGCCACACTCTGCCCACCTGTCAAAGTTGATGACAAGGATTACACTAGTTATACCACTGCCTCCACTGCCGAAAACGAATTCACAGCGGCAATAAAAGCCCATATCGAATGGGAAAAGAGTCAGAAAGCCGTCGAGGATAACAAGACGGAGTATAATAGTGTGATGATGGGGGTTGCGGTAGCGAAGTAAAGCAGTAGAGCAGTAAAATAAAAACGCGGGGAGGGAGGCGGTCTTCTTCTCCGTATTAAAAAACAAAACATTGCAGGTTTAAGCCTGTATAACCATTTTTCAAAGGAGTTTTAAAATGTTAAGAGTAACTTTTTATGCGTATGGTAGAGGCGCCATTATTGATGGTGATGAAGGTAAAAAAGGTAAAGGTTCTAAAACGGGACATGCCTTTGTACAGTTTCGAAAAAATGATGTTCGTCAAACAGTCGGATTTAATCCAGCGGAAGATGATACGTTTTTTTCAGAAGTCGGAAAATTAGACGTGGATGAAGGTAGATACATTGCTCATGCTAATGATGGGGGTACATCAAGGTGTTTTCAAATTAGAGATCAGGATGAGAGATTGTTCAATGAAGCATTAGGTGTAGCGTATGCCTGGATAGCTGAAAAAAGAAGTTATGTTTTAGGTATCCAAGACTGTATCAGTTTTGTATATGCAGTCGCAGGAGCACTTGGATTGGCTCACGGTGGGATTGTTACAACAGGTGACATATTTCCAGTAGCAGCAGTAAATTCTATACGACTTAATGATGGTGCCGATCCTGTAAATGGGCCTATTACTTTCGTTCAGCTGTGAGCCTAATTATTTCAAGCTCACAATATCAACGCAAGGGCGGAAATTTTTTCGCCCTTAATATGATAATGTTGGAAGTGATAAAAAAATTAACATTTTCTTTAGGAGAAAAAATCATGAAAACTTATGTAAAATTTGGAGTATTACTTGCGGTAATCTGGTTGAGTATTACATCAATAACTGTGGGATCGGAATTCGATGGTACTCTCACTTTTAATCAAGGAACTTATTTTTGGAATGTAATTAATAGTAGTGGTGATCAATATGTGACTGAAAGTGGGAGTATAGATGACAACTGGATTAAATTTTGGGCAGGTTGTGTGAAAAATAATCCTGACCATCGCCCTCCTCTTGATTCATGTGCGGCTAAAGGTTCTGCCAAAAGCAATCATGATACAACATGTAGTGGCAGCATAATAGGCGGGCATGTAATGAGGCGTGATCCTAATGGATTAGCCCCTAATTCCAATGATACAATTTACATTTTGCCAATTTGTGGCAACCACAACCATTATCGTAATTATGCTCAAATGACAGTGGTTCGTGATGTGACGGCCGTTCGGTTGAAAAACTATAAGAGGTCAATACCGTCTAATAAAGATGATAGAATCATTGGGGCATGTCACTAACAAAAAATTTAATTATGGACGCAATTAATCGCGTCCCCGGTTGTAGGCGGGGGAGCGCGTGCGAAAGCACATCTTGCGCCCCGCTCTGGGGGTAGCGGAAAACAAAGATTATCAAACGTCTTTTTGTTTGATAATCTTTGATTGGAGCGTGGGGGATTTGGCTTCGCCGAGATAAACAAGTTGTTCCCCCTTTAAAATATGTTTTGACTTTAAAGGCTTTAAAAATTTTGACTTTAAAAAAACTTTTAAAAAAAGGAAAAACAAAAATGAAAACAATAATACCAATAATAATATTTCTAATCACCACCACCACTGCCACCCTATCCTTCGAAGGCAACGACGACAACGTAAAGCGCGACTATTTCGTCCAGCTATACAAATCTCAACCATACGTCTCCGACTTCGCTCAAACATTTAGAAACAGTAGCGATAAGCGCGATTACAGAAAGTTACGGGCATACATCAGTCAAAAGGAAGAGATACTGCGGGTACTCAGGATGGCGGGGGACGAGTATTATTACGGGCTCTCATATAACAATCTGTTTGCGATTGACTACCTGCAAAATTTGGAAGACGAATTGCTAATTCGTAAGCCCGGCGACCGGATACTTTTACGCCTCAACTCGGTGAGGCCGAGTTTTGATTTTAGCGGTGAGTATACTGTAGAGTTTGTAGAAAATGAAATATTGCCGCGGATACGTGCGCGTTTCGAGGAAACATCGCGGAGAGATAGTCTCGACGGCATAGCCTATATGCAGATCCA
This sequence comes from Chitinispirillales bacterium, assembly GCA_031286265.1. GTDB lineage: Bacteria > Fibrobacterota > Chitinivibrionia > Chitinivibrionales > Chitinispirillaceae > GUT77. Next base: position 16,676 of record JAITUP010000223.1, read on the forward strand.
GAGGAACATCGAGGTGCTTTCGCAGGATATTTTTCATGCGGAACAGGCTATCTACGCGACGTTGTCGCCGGAATTTCGCGATCAGGATTTCAGAATATGGATCAGCCTGACGTTCTCGGGGCTAATAGCCGTTTTGCTTCTCGCGTTTTTCCTGATCATATTCAAACGCTCCGATGTCACGCTCTCGAAGCAGCTTTTGAGCAGCTCCGGTTTGCAGTTCATTACGGTATTCATATTGATAATAGCTATCATTCTTTTCGGCATCTTGAATATATTGGGCGGCTCTGAACTCGCGGCGATAATCTCGGGTATATCTGGATACATACTCGGCAAAGGCGGCGGGGCCACGGATACGGAACGTGAAAGAAAAAAGCCGGAATTGTCCGGCAAAAAGGAAATAGAGCAGGGCTTTGAAAGCATAACGCCAGCCACTGTCGCGGAATATTGGGAAACGCCGATAGAGGGCGATGAGGATGCAAGCGGTATGGAATTTGTCGCGGATAGCGGCGAGTATAAATAAAACCAAATAACCATTTTCAAGAAAGGAATGGCGGGCAAAAAACAATATACGGTTTTTCCGTCCGCCGAGGAGACAGTATGGACTTTTTAAAAGACGCAGTATCAAATGCAGGCGCCGGCCAAAATTCGGCGAGTGGGGCTATGGATGCCGTCAAGGCTTCAATGAATGAAGCAAAGGCGAATCTTGGCGACAAGTTTTCAGGCACATACGTCATAACAAACGTAAACGGTTTGGCGCTTGAGGTAAAAGGCGGCTCGCAGATCAATAACATTCCTATTATTACATGGAGAATGGATTCCGGCGACAGTCAAAGGTTTACGATTGAATGGCTGCCCGATTCGGCGTGCTACAAGATCACGGCCAAGCATAGCAAAAAGGTTTTAACGATCGTGGGAGACAGAGTCGTACAATCGGCTTGGACGGGCACTGACGGTCAAAAATGGGTGATTGTTGAAGAAAACGGCATCATACAATTTACCAGTAAACTAAATGGTAAAGCCTTGGATGTGCCGGGAAATTCCCGAAAAGAAGGAACGGAAATGTGGGTATATCCCGTCAACAAAACTCCCGCTCAGCAATTCAAGCTGACTCGGTCGAGTTAGCCGCTTAAAAGTTGTAACCCAGGGGTGCGATTAATTGTGCCCGTGCCCCTGTCTTGTGTTCGGTGTCTGTAGTCATTCCACTTTAAAATGGATTTTCCGTTAGTCTGTTTTTTAAAAAAAGGTTTTAAAAAAGCATCCTGATTCTAATGGAAAATTTGGGTTTAAAATCGCCAATGTTATTTGGCGGCAATATCAAGTTGTCGGCCCTCTATGGATCTACTACCTTGCCGGCGTTGTTTTTATACATGCCATTGAGTTTTCTATATAAGGACGACAGTGAAATTCCGAGGGCGGCGCTTGTTTTGATTTTGTCGCTGCCGAAGTGATGAAGCGTGCGCATAATGTGCGCTTTTTCCCATTTGCTCAGGCTCCAGTTGACCGTTTGCTTTTTTCTTTCTTCTGCCGGAAACGCTTCGTTTTCCATTAATGCTATGGACGTCTCCTCAAAAACATCGGAAAAATGTTCGAGCGTCAAATTTTTCCCCTGCGCAAATGCCAGCGCTCTTTCCAGCGCGTTACGAAGTTCGCGAACGTTGCCGCGCCACCTGTGCTGCGAGAGCGCCTCTATGACATCGTCTTTGAGAGGGGAGCCAGCGTACCCCATTTTTGTTAAGAGATGATTCAGCAGCCCGGGAATATCCTCGCTACGCTTAACCAGTGGCGGCAGGGATATTGTTAGCGTGTTGATGCGGTAATAGAGGTCTTCCCGGAATGTTTTTTCCTCAATGGCCTCGAAAAGATTACGGTTTGTGGCACAGATTAGCCTGAAGTCGCTTGTGCGTTGTATGTTTTCTCCAACGCGGCGATAGGTTTTCTCTTCTATGGCCTTTAGAAGCTGGCATTGTACGCTAATATCCAAATCCCCTATTTCATCTAAAAACAAAGTGCCGCCGTCCGCCATTTCTATAAGCCCTTGGCGATCGCTGACGGCGCCGGTAAAGGCTCCTCGAACGTGTCCAAAAAGTTCGCTCTTGAGCAGATCGCCTTTTAAGCCGGAGCAGTTGATGCCCGTAAATTCGCGATCTCTGCGAGAGCTGTGACGATGAATCCACTGCGCGATTAAACTCTTACCGGTTCCGCTCTCTCCAAGAAGAAGAACCGCACAACACCCGGTCGTGGCCACATTGATATAACATTTCGCTTTTTTAATGCACGGACTGAGTCCGAAATATAATTCATGATTGTTTTTTATTGTATCCATAAGCATATCCTATCGTTAAGTTTTTTAGAAAATACAGCCACTCAAAAACACTGTCGGCAAAATACGAATTTTGTTTTCACGAAGTATTGGATATGGTATGCGCCCCCTTTTCCATAGTACCTACGGCAAGGAAACGCAAGCGAAAATTGAAGAGTCAAGGTTTTGCTATGACACTTTGCAGCAAACCGACATACTGCGGCGCACGGGGGAACGATTGACCGTGGCTTACCAAGCCGCACCCAAGGATACCTCCGGCGCCTCATTTGTCGCATAATCGGTTTACGTGCACAATCACCCCCGCAATCCTTCACCGTTATGTGTCAAATAACGCCTCTATTTAAAAGATAAGCAAAAAAAGTCTTCGTGTCAATATTTTTTTTAAATTTTTTTCGACCTTGCTTCGTACACTGTTTTTAACCCTATTTTTTTGGCCTTATACCGAGCGCATTTGGGATTTCGGGGGCGCTGAACGACCGGCCGCCGCTTGAATAATCGCCTATGAGTTCCAGCGTGTCTCTCGCGGTATTGATGTACATTTGAGACGGCGAACCACCCTCCATATACATCGCCCTGTCGATTGATATCGGCAAGCCGCGCAGTACGTTTATGAAATCGTGAACCGAGTGCGGCGCCGTAGACTGGATGAACAGAAGATTGCCGGATTTGTCGATGCCTATCGCGGCGATGCTCCAGCGTTTATCGTTCTGCTGCCAAACATTCCGGCCCATGCACGATATCATCCGAATCGACTGCACCGCGGAGCCGTAGAGCGGCCTTATTTGATCGAAGTCGTCGCAGTCGAGGTCAACGATCCTCACCGGAGGAATGTGTTGTTGAAGCGGCTCGAACAAAAGGATAGTGCGGTCTCTCGATATGTACGAATTGTTGACATGGTCGGATGTTTTCATGAAAGAAACGCTTTTTAGATAATCCATCTGATACATGGCGGCGTTTATCACTGCCGTCATCCCCTCTTTCTGCGCCCACCCCCGCGCTGTGTGCCTTGAGCCTTGATTGGGATGGCTCGCGTTTAAGAGGCGGAGGTTGTAGCGTTTTGTGTCTATGCGCAGGATATTGATCATCATACTGCTGTCGGCATTGGGGTGATGCGGAGAACGGAAGCGGGCGAACTCGAGGCCGGGTTCAAGCGATCGCCACTGGGCTTGGATGCCAGTGACGGCAACGAAGATGATTATTGCTATTATGCGTATTATCATGGCTTTAGGAATTGTCCGCCATCGTTATTAAAACATCAGCCTCGTTAATTCCTTCTATTCGAGTTTCTTCCGGTAGCGCGGGTATGAGAATGGTTTGTCCGAGATCGAGCGGTATGCATACCCCGCCGGCGTACACCATCGCGCTGCCCGATGTTACCGTTAGCACCCTGAAACCGTCTACTACGCTCAAATTCGCGGCGCCGGATTTTGAAAACCTGTATCGGTTGAGAGCGAATTTTGAACAGTAGCATAGCTGCTCATATATAAAAGTGTCATTTTGTTCAATCGTAACCGGATCCGGCTTTAGCGGCCTGCTTTCCGTAAATTTGATGATGTCGAGCGCATCGTCGACATGCAGCGTCCGTGAGTCGCCGGACAGCCCCTTGCGATTCCAGTCGTATAGACGTAGCGTTATGTTTGATTCTTCCTGTACTTCATATATCAGCACGCCGCGCATTATGGCGTGTACCGTGCCCGCCGGTATGAAAAACGTGTCGCCGCGTTCTACGGGGACAACGTTCAAAAGGGTCTCAAAGCTCCCGTCTCTTACCGCCGCCGCCGCTTCTTCGCGTGAAATGTCGTTGCGGTTGAAACCAAGGGCTATCTGGGCGCCCGGCTCCGCGTCCACCACATACCAGACCTCCGTCTTACCCCGCGTCCCCCAACCGTGAGTACGCGCCTGCTCGCTATTCGGATGAACCTGAATCGATAGATTTTCCTGGGCGTCTATGAATTTGAAAAGCAGCGGGAAGCTGTTTTTAGTCTGCCCGCCAGCGCCTATAAGTCCCGCCGGGTCTCGCGCAAAAAGTTCGCCGAGTGTGATACCTTTAAATTCTCCGTCCGAGACCGCGGTCTGGTGATTGCCCCAGCCGCTGATCTCCCAAGATTCTCCGATAGGAAAGCCGTTAGGGGCGTTTTTACGTAGTTTTTCGCGCAAAGCGGAACCGCCCCAGATCTTTTCTTTAAAGACAGGGTCAAAACGTAGCGGGGATGAAAATATTCCGGACATATAGTCTTAAGTTAAATAATGGCGCGGCAAATAGCAAATTTACTCCAAATTTTCCATTAGGCTTGAGGGGTGTTTCAAAAGCCAGCAACATCGTCATCGCGAGCGAAGCGTGGCGATCTATTGGCTTGGAACATCAAAATCAAAGCCAAAGTCTTTAAAATTTTTTGGGGACGGGGCTCATAAGTTCCCTCTTTCAATCAAACGGCAGGATGTACACTGTACATCCTCACTCACTTCGCGCATAGTTTATCATCCGTAACGCCCCGATACATAGGGCCCCCTGCGGTCCCCCATAAGCGGCGACCGCTTACGGGGGACATGTGGGCATACTATCGGGGTAAAATGTTAAAATCAAAAACAAAACCACCCCATCGACTTGTTTTGACTTTAGCATTACACCCGACCGTAGGGTTTTAAGGGTATGGGTTTTAGCGTA
>JAITUP010000272.1 GCA_031286265.1 Chitinispirillales bacterium
CCCCCATAAGCGGCGACCGCTTACGGGGGACACGTGGGCATACTATCGGGGTAAAAATACTAAAATCAAAAACAAAACCACCCTATCGACTTGTTTTGATTTTAGCATTACACCCGACCGTAGGGTTTTAGGATAAGGGTTTTAGCGTAAGTCGGTTTTAACATGGGGGCGTTACGGGGGCGGAGCCCCTGTCACCAAAAAAGAATTTGATTTTAAAGATTTTGATTTTAAAGACATTAAAGGCTTTGATTTTAACGTTGAGGTTAATTGCCGCCGGGTTAATAGCTTTTTAAAAAATTCTTTTTATGGGGACGGGGCTCTGCCTCGCGTAACGCTCACTCTCGACAATAAATTACCATCGTAATACGATAATTATTATGTGTCACACATATCCCGGATATTATATTCGTTATTCATGCTCTCTAAGGACAATCGAATAAACCGTGACACTTTTTTTCAAAAATCAAGGAATGGATGCTGATATGCCGATAACACAACAAAAAAATACGATGCTTAATCTCTTTGCCGTCCTCACGCTCCTACTAACGACGGCAATCATCACCTCGCCCAGCGCCAATACTACCGATACCGCCGCCGCGCCGCTTGAACTTTACTCTTTTGGCTCCACGCATTGCAGCCAGTGCTTAGAAATAAAAAATTGGCTCCTGAACCCACTCGAACGCGAGTTCGCGGGCAGACTGAAAATACATCACTATAACACCGACGAGCCGGAAGCCTTCGAATTGATGGTGCGCCTCGAAAGACAATTCGGCATAGAAGAGGGTTCTCCTCAGGAGCTGTTTTTCCCGGACACCGTGCTCCTCGGTTTTGATGCCATCATGGCGCATACACGTAGATTGGTCGAGGCATATTTAAGCGATCCGCGGCAACAGATGTCGATAGTTTTGAAAGATGAAGCCGTGGATTTTGAGGAAGCGCTCAGGGAACGATTCAATTCATTCACCTTCACGGCGATATTCTTCGCCGCGCTCGTCGATTCCGTGAACCCATGCGCCATCGCGACCATAATTTTCCTTATCTCATTCCTCGCGACGCAAAAACGCAAACGCATCGAGGTACTGGCAACCGGGCTGTCGTTCACTTTCGCGGTCTTCATCACATATCTGCTCCTCGGGCTCGGCGCGTTTAGAGTGATCACACTGCTCGAAAAGTATTACTGGGCCTCGCTCGGGATAAAATGGCTCGCGGTCGCTTTCGCCGGCATTATAGGGATAATAAGCCTCGTCGACGGCCTCCGCTTCAAAAAAACCGGCGATGCCAAGCAGATTAAACTGCAACTGCCGAAATCGGTAAAGCTACGTATAAACAAGATAATCACCACCCAAATGACCGGCTCGCGGCTCTACATCGGGGCGTTTATCGCGGGCTTCTTAGTTACGCTGCTCGAAGCAATCTGCACAGGACAAGTCTACCTGCCCACAATAATATTGATGACACGCGCGGGAAGCGGGGAACTACAACTCATCGGATGGCTATACCTCATAATGTACAATTTCATTTTCGTCCTGCCGCTGCTAATCATAATAATAGCGGCAAACTACGGACTGAAATGGAACACCCTGTCCAAAATGATGCAGAAAAACATGACGCTGCTGAAAATCTCGCTTGGGCTGGTGATGATTGGGTTGGCGGCGTATTTGGCGATGGCGTGACCCTTTTTGGGGTAAAGCCCAATATATTAACCCGGCGGTAATTAACCTCAATTATCTATTGAGATCAGGCGGTCAGGCGACACATTTTAAAAAAAAGGTTTTTAAAAAATGTCCTAATGGACAATCTAGGTTTATGTTATATTGACTATATAAGTTGGAGCGGTTTGTACGGATAAACACCTATTTTATTGTGGATTTCGAGTTTAACCCACAATAGCGCTTTCACCGTTTACTTTTGAAAAGAGGGGGTATACCCATGGGTAAGGCATTGTTTGGCAGTTTGTTAGGCACAAAGGGGCGGGTGCTTTTTTGCGCGCTGGTTGTTGCCGCGCTTGCAATAACCATTGCCGGATGTTCCGATAAAACCGTTACGGGGCCGGGTGATAATACTTCGACTACGTCTACCGAAACAGACGTTGAACCGCGGGAAAAAAGCGTGGGCAAGACGGAAGACGGCCACAACGTTTTGGTTTTTGAAGAAGGAAAATTGGACGAATTTCTCTTTCGGATTGATACAATCTCCGCTACAGACACGAGTTTTCACGGCAAACTGCTATTCAGAAATTTAGCCGATGAAGCTACCCCGCGGGTTGGGGATATCCTCGCCGCCGAACAGGCGCAGCTTGCCGAATTCGGCTTTCTATACAAGGTTCTCAACGTATCCGAAAACGGCGACATCACGACCGTTGAGGTCAGAGACGCCAGTTTAGACGAAGCTATCCAAAACGCGAAGTTTGAAAGCGAAACGGAGCTCGACTTCGACGAAGACGGCAATTTGATGAGAATGCGGCAAAAAACCACCAATAACAATGGAATATCGTTGATTAGAATGCTTGCTTTCCCGTATGGCGAAGTTAACGCAAGCGTCGCGTACACCATGAAATTTAATTTTGATATAGATATTAAAGAATGGGAACTCCAGTCAATAAAGCTGAGTCTGAGCCAAGATGCCGACATAACGTTAAACGCCAACCTCGGAGGGCAGATAAGCGGTATCAATACCACTCAACTGGCTTCCATAAATCTGCCGCCAATCAAATTTTTGATAGGCCCTGTTCCGGTTATCGTTACCAATGCCATCGTGCTCGATTTAATGGTAAGGGGCGATGCCCTGACCAACATGACCGCGGCGTACACGCTCAAAGGCAGCGGCGAATACGGCGTCGAGTACAAAAACGGCGACATCCACAAAATAAACACAAACAATTTTAATCAATCGTTTGATTTTTCGCAAGACGTTTCCGACAGAATCCGCGTTGGCACTATTGTGGGGATGCAGACAAAATTTTATGGCGCCGTCGGCCTTGTTCTCAGCGCCGGCCCCGCTCTGGAACTTGCCGCAAACGGTTCCCCAATCGGAGTCCACGTTATTGACAACGGCTTCGGAAGCGATTACGTTGGCTACCGGTCAATCTGGAACGCGGCAACTTCCGGTACCGAACTGAACGCTGCCCTCATCAACAGCGCGATTTCCAGCTCCGGCGCGGTAAGCGCCGACAATTTTAACAGAAGAATCGCAAACGAAGTGCGGTTGGACTATGGCCTGCAATTCAGCGCACAGATTATGATCGGCATATTGGGCCGCTCACTATACAGCTACACGTTCATCGAAACATTTACGCCGATCGCTCTCCTTTACAGAACCAGCCTCCTGCCCCTGTTTGCCGACCCCGAGATTATTTTACATGACGAGGGCATAGAGGTAAAATCCCGTATCGAAAGAGATCTCCTTAACTACTCAGTCAACGATTTCGGTATCTGCATTGAAAAGGCAGGCAGCAACGAATGCCGAAGCGGAGGAGGGAGAAGATGGACCCCCGAAAACGGCAGAATCCGCTCCGGGGAAAGCCGCGAGTTCACCACCACGCTATTTACCAACCTGGAGCCCGACGATTACAACATCAGGCCGTTTTTTAGAACCGGCGTAGGCGGGACGTTCTATGACAAAGCGACACCCTACACATTACTCCCCTCCCACTCGCTAACAGTCAACCGCAACCCCGCGGTCGGCGGCACGGTAACCGGCAGCGGCTCGTTCGTCGAAGGGACGGACGCCACAATAACTGCCGTGGCAAACCCCGGCTACAAGTTCACCGGATGGGCAGGAGCGGGAGTAGCCGAACCGAGCCTTGAAACTACCACGGTCTCGGTGAGCGAGGAGAGGACGGTAACCGCTAATTTTAAAGAATTTTTTGTCGACCCGAGAGATGGGCAGAGCTATTTGATGGCGAGGATAGGGAATCAAACGTGGATGGCTGAGAACTTGAATTATGCTGCTGCAGGTAGTTGGTGTTACGATGATGATCCCGCTAATTGTGATCTTTACGGTCGTCTTTATGATTGGGCTACGGTTATGGGTTTACCTTCATCTTGTAATGATATTGAATGTGCCAATCAAATTCAGTCGCCACACCAAGGTATTTGCCCTCCTGGTTGGCACGTTCCGACAGATGCGGAGTGGACAGCATTGGTTAATTTTGCCGGTGGTTGGGAGGTTGCTGGTACTCGGTTGAGATCTTTGACTGATTGGTATCCTTTAGTTGATACTTTTATTCCTGGTACCGATGTTCACGGCTTTTCGGCGTTGCCCGGCGGCCGCCGCTACATCGACGGCAATTTCTGGAATGTCGGCACGGGCGGCCTCTGGTGGAGCGCCACGGAGGACGGTGCGACTAGCGCGCGGAACCGGGACGTGTACTCGGGCCACAGCAATGTGTACTGGAACAATTGGATCAAGAGAAATGGGCTTTCGTTGCGTTGCGTTAAGAATTAATGACATCAGTTCGGCGCGTATGATATAGTATTGGTGTGATTCCAAATCCAGCAAAGCTTAGCGCCCAGCCGGCGAGCCGAAGCCGCGAGGTTTAAGCGTAGCCGTTGCATATCTCCACCCCAAGCCACGTTTTTTTGCGGCACGGGGTGTTGTGGGCGTTGCTGTTTGCGTCAAAAAAAAACAAAAAACGCTATCTCCCCTTGCTTTTCGTTTTTCGATAGCGTATATTAATAATGATTCATAGCAATACTCCCTAACAGAGAGGAGGCTCAAGATGGCCGCCAAGAAAGTCACGCGGGAAAAGGAAGTTAAGGTGCGGGAAGCCGAAACCATGGAAGAACCTAAAAGGCTGTCAAAGCTCGGTGAGTGGTGGAAAGCAAACCCGAAAGGGCTTGAAGGGTATGTTGATATGCGAGCGGTGATGCGATAACCGAGAACATAACCATGATCAGTAGCGATACGGAATTCCCTAGATACGTGAAACACGGGTTAAGCCTCGTCTACAATCCTAAATAATCCGCGCGTCAACAAAATTTTCGCTTTCCTCGGCGCGATTACCCAAACAGAATTTCGGCTGGTCGCAGTTTGAGTATATATAGCGTACAACTGTTCACCTTTATTTTTATTTTTTCTTGTTTTTTTCTTGCGCACACATTATATTGTTACTACGCTGTGGATTCACGGCTGTAATTTAGTTGCTCATAAAAAGCCTATTGGGAAGGAGATATATTGTGGTGCCAAAGGCGTATGATTTAAATATGCTGTTAAAGACTCCAAAAAAGCGGCTTACGCGCGACCAGTGGAACAACTTTGACCGCTATATGCATATGATTAATGACGATAAGCCAGCGTCTGATGTTGATATTGGCCCTGCGATCAAACGTGATATCGCTCAGATAAGGCGAAAGGGGTCTTATTGGCTTTGAGTTCCGGGACAAATTTTAATTCTGAAAAATGGCTTTCGGACATGCGTGATTTATCCGACGAATTTTTCAAGCTTGCAGACAAGGATTTTGTATCATACAACAGAGCCGTCATTGATGATATAAAAAAGGCTTATTCGGTACGCTTGCGGTCCCTGAAGGAGAGCATCTACACAGGCAAAGACTTGGCCGCATGTAGGATTGATCGCCATAAGGTAGTGGCACTCTATATCCAGCTCTGTTTAGAGAAAAAAGTGTTCAAACTCCCGCCCACCATAGACACGCGCCTTGGTGCCAGCACAGAAACGAAACTCATAAATGAAATGTACTGTCTGCGTCTTGCCAAAAATGCCTTAGAGGAGTGGAACGGTAAAAAGTTTAATGTTAGAAAATTCAAAAAGGAGTATATGTCGTCTTTTTTGAAGCTGTTGTGGCACTACAAAGACAAAGCTGAATTCCAGAAACACAAAGATTTTTTCACCTATGCATTGGCTCACGTCGTCTATTTTCTTGAGCGTAATTTCGTGGCTTAATCCCAAATTTTCCACTAAGCCTGTGCTTCAAGAGGCATCCAAAAAAAAAATCAATTTTGACTATGTTTGTTTATTCCTTGCACTGCCGGCTTTTCTATGTTATATTGACTATAATAAGCCGGAGCGGCTTGTACGGATAAATACCCGTTTTATTGTGGATTTCGAGTTTAACCCGCAATAGCATTTTCACCGTTTACTTTTGAAAAGAGGGGGTATACCCATGGGTAAGGCATTGTTTGGCAGTTTGTTAGGC
>JAITUP010000134.1 GCA_031286265.1 Chitinispirillales bacterium
ATGCAAAAAATATTATTTTTTTTAGGCCTTTGATTTCGTCTGGGTAATATGGGCGGTTAGTTTTTAAAAAAAACGCCGTACACCAACCACGCAAGAATGAACATCGCCCTTCCCGTTCATACGACCCTTTGTTGTCCCAAACATTACGGAGCGATATCAGGGGGTGAGGCGACACATTTTAAAAAAAAGGTTTTTAAAAAGCATTCTAATGGAAAATTTGGGTTAAAAAGGTGCGGTGGGTTGAGAAATATGTGCCGTAGCTCCTGCGATGAATTTGTCACTGAGACGGCAGGGCCGCCGCTCGTTCTTCAACATCCCGCTACAACCACCCGCTTCCCGTCCACAATCTCTTCCTTCACATAAACCTTATCGTCCCAGCATTTTTCCGCGTCCTTGTCAAAAATAACAAACCATCCTACGTCCGACCCGACGCTATCCATGTATTTCAGGATCTGTTCATATATTTTGGATTGTTCTCTTATGTTTTGCTTGATTTTCAGTTCGATTGGGTATTTATGCCCGTCATAGACCACGCACAAATCGCACCGTCCCGTTCCGAGCGCCATTTTGCGGATGATGTATCCGCCGCCGTTGACTACTCGCTGCAAAAACGCCTGTATGACTAAATGCGCGGCGGCTTCGTTGTATTGGTACAGGTCTTCCTGATAGCGTTTTACCCAAATATCGCTGTTTTCGCGCCAGTATTGTTGGAAATCGCTTATCAGAAAACTCATGTCGAGTTTGCCGTCTTTCAGGTAGCGTGGGATGTCGTATTCTCTGTATGCTCTGTAGATTGAGTCTTGGGGGTACCAGATTAACACTCTAATAATCAATTCCGCATATATGGGGTTTGCGGGTTCAATTATCCCTCTGTCGTCTCTTATGAGGCCTATGTCCTTAGTATACTGATAATCATCGGTAGTTTCGTTTATATCGCCGCTGCCCAGTATAACCGGTTCAACAATTTTACGGACTCGCGGCTCTTTCAGCCTCTCGATCATGCTTGTAGTGTGCGTTCTTCTGCTGAGGGATATATTTTGTACGGCCTGCTCCGCAAACTCTTTCGTGATTGGAATTGAGTAGTCTTTTTTGATTATTTCCTCTATACATTCACAAGCTACGGCATTCACGAGCCAAGGTTGCCCCTGCGTCTGTTCAAAAGTATAATCTATCATTTCAGGCTCAAACATTTGCCCCGCTTCCGTCGTGTGCTGCGCGTATAGTTCAACTACTTCCGCCTTTGTAAAATTTCTCAAGCTAAAACACTTTTTTACAATATTAAACGGGCTCATGCCTCCAAGCGTTTCGGCGCCGGCCCGGATTTGAGTCTTGTAATCTCCGAGATTCCGCATCCCCACGAGGGCGACGGAGTGGATGAAGGGAGCGTCCGGCCTATTTACATAACCTTCGCGCAACTGTCTCAAAAAACTAATCAAAGTCCCGTTGGCCAAACAGTCCGCTTCATCAAAAAACACAACGAGCGGTTTATCAAGCGAGCGGCAGTATTCAACAAATGAAAGGTTCAAGACGTCACCGATGCGGCCGTAATTGGCGTCTTTTGCAAATCCCGGCGGTAAACCATAATTTTTTAGATAACTCTCTATCTTACCGACTATCTCCGGGATCCCTTTCTCCGGCTCGGTAAACATTCCTGTGGCCTCAAGCGAACAATACAAAGCGTAATATTCACCCTCCGCGTTGATTTTGCGGGCAAGTTCTTTGAGAAGCGTAGTCTTCCCGCTCTGACGCGCCGCGTGGATGACGAAGTAGTGCTTCTGATCTATCAAGTCCGCCAACTCATCGTTGATGCCGCGAAACGGGTCGAGCATATAGTGGTCGCCCGGCACACAAGGCCCGGCAACGTTAAAAAAACGCTTACGCATTATGTTGACTCCGAAAAAAAAGCCCCTCGTACTGCTTTTACGAGAGGCCTTTGATATTCGGACCGGACGGGACTCGAACCCGCAGCCTCCGCCTTGACAGGGCGGTGCCCCAACCGATTGAGCTACCGGTCCATTTCAAAATTCAATTTTCAAAAATGGGCGTTGTAGGATTCGAACCTACGACCACCTGCTTGTAAGGCAGGTGCTCTATACCAGCTGAGCTAAACGCCCTGTTTTTTATCACTTTGGGCATAGCCCTATAAAAACAATCCGCTGATAAAATACAATATGGTAAACCGAAAAACAAGTTTTTTTTCATTTTTTTATTTTTTTTTATTTTTGCGGCACAAAAAACGCTGAAATATGCCTAATTATACGATTCTGGCCCTGCCGGCGCTACCTTCTGCCCTGCCGCTTAAGAAAACCGGTCGGTTCAAATATCGTCCGGACAAAAGTTTTTGTGATCTCCTCCCAGTTGGCGACCGTAGCCTCTTCCCGCCTGATGGGGACGATTGTCTTTACCCGGCCGTAGCATATCGGCTTGTTTTCGCGGTTATCCCAGAGTGTAAAGGCGGCCATATAAATTAGCCTGCGCCCCGTGGTTGTAGAGAGACCGTGCTGCGCGCGTTCGAGGAAGTAGGGATCGGTATCGGTCCCGAGACGGATTCTGTCGAGGAAGAGGACAAGCGCGGTTTCCTCGCGGCCGTCAAACGTAAAACGTGTCCCAATATCCGGTATTTCTACCGCGATGCTTTCGTCCAGCGTGTTTACCATTTCTCTGGTGATACGGTAATGATGCCCGATCTCGGCGATAAACGCGTCTTTTACATCGACTTCTCTAACTATCTCCTGTACGAGGCGATCGGTGAAATAGTTCCATATAAGGGCCTCCGGCGTAGCGCTCCTGCCTGTGTTTTTAGCCGCGTCGGTACTGGCGAGAGATTTTTTGGCATCGCCCAAATAGATAATCTCCGGCTCTTTATCGAGTATCACCACGGCGACGCTGGCATTGATGATGAATCCCTTTTCATAACCGGGCACAACAATGATCGTGGTCGCTTTGCTACCGCCGCCGCAGCCCGAAAGGCCGATAGCAACCGCCATCACAGCGGTAATCAGCGAGGATAAAATTGTTTTTGTTCTAGTTTTCAAAAAAATTCCTTATAAAGCGCATTGACCGCCTTCTTTTCATCCGACGCATCGATGCCGAAAATCATGCTGATCTCGCTGCTGCCCTGATTTACTAGTTTTATGTTGACCCCCGCCCGCGACAACGCGCTCGTAGCCTGCGACAGAACGCCGATTTTGCGAACCAACCCCTCCCCCACCACCGACACAAGCGCTATGCCGAATTCTGTCTCAGTCTCATCGGGCGCGAGCTGTTCGTCTATCGCGCGGATGATGCTGTTGACAGTCTCGGGCTTCAACTGATTCTGATCCAATATCACCGAAATGTTGTCCACGCCGGACGGGCAATGCTCATAAGACAGGCCCATATCTTCAAATATGGATAGCAATCGCCGCCCAAACCCCTTTTCGCGGTTCATCAAAAATTTTTGAAGCGTGAAACTGCAATACCCGCCGCCGGAAGCAATACCCGCCACATCGCGGTCGCCGGGAAGCCGTTCGGAGACGATGAGCGTTCCCTTGTTGTCAATGTTATTCGCGTTGCGCAGCCTGATAGGGATTTTTTTCTTCAAAACCGGGCGCACGGCCTCTTCATGGAGAACGTTGAAACCGATGTACGACAATTCTCTCATTTCCTTATATGTAAGCGCCGTAATCTGATCCGGTGAATCGACCATCTTCGGATGCGCGCTGAATATCCCGTCCACATCCGTCCAATTCTCGTATTCGGCGGCGTCAATCGCTTCGGCCAGTATCGCGCCTGTCAAGTCCGAACCGCCTCTGCTGAACGTGGCGACATCGCCGTCGGCGGTGTATCCGAAAAAACCCGGGAAGACGACGATTTGCTCCGCACATTCATTCTTTAGCGCGGCGAGGCCTGCCCCCGCTTCCGGCAGCGGCTGCGCGTCGCCGAAGATGGGCGTTACCACGAGACCGGCGGCCTTCGGACAAACATATTTTGCCTTGACGCCGACAATATTGAGATAGTCGGCGAATAATTTGCAGTTGATATCTTCCCCGGCGGCCACGACCAGATCCCTGAACTTCCCGGGATGGCTCGTCGGCGAACTCAAACGCCCGTCAAGGTCCGCAAGCGCTTCGTCTATCTTGCCCCGTTCCACGCCGAGCGGCTCGTAAATCGCCGCGAAGCGCGCCTTGACCCCCGCCGCCGGTTCCGCGTAGTCTTGCCTATTCAGAGCCTTATCGACTGCGGCGATCAGGAGGTCTGTTACCTTTACGTCAAACCCTGGCGCCTTGCCCGGCGCGGAAAGAACGATGCAGCGGCGGGCGGCGTCAAGCCGGATTATATCCGCCAAGCGCTCGATTTTTTCCTTCGTGGCAACTGAGCTTCCGCCAAATTTGCTAACTACTAACTTCATGATAATCCCTCGCTTAGATTTGCTCTGTTAATGTGGTTTTTAAGTATCGAGCCCGTTTTTCCACATGCGTTATCTTTTAAAAAAAACGAGCATTATTTTTTTATTGAAAATAACGCGGCAAGATTATAAAATAAATCTTGTAACATTATTACTCCAAACATGGTCTAATATAATAATTATGACGACACACTTGGGGAAAATATGACGAAGACTAATAAAGAGAAAGAGCAAACATCCAGCTACAGAATAATCGCGGACGACGGCGCGCTCGCGCTCTATTTGAAAGAAATCAGCAAGTACAAGGCATTGCCTATCGCCGAAGAGGCAAAGCTCGCGTCGCGCATCCGCAACGGGGATCAGGCCGCGCTCGACAAGCTCGTGAAGTCAAACCTGCGCTTCGTTATAAGCGTAAGCCGTAACTACCAGAATCAGGGGCTACCCCTCATAGACCTCATCAACGAGGGAAACCTCGGGCTTATACGCGCGGCCAGCCGGTTCGACGAAAAAAAGAACTTCAAATTCATATCTTACGCGGTATGGTGGATACGCCAGGCAATATTGCAAGCGCTCGCCGAGCAATCGCGCATCGTGAAACTGCCGCTCAACCGCGTCGGCGCGATACACAAGGTCGGGATGGCGCAAAGCAGGCTCGAGCAAAAATTCAGCCGCAACCCAAACGTCGACGAAATAGCCGATGAACTCAAAATAGCCGCCTACGATGTACAGGAAGCGCTCAAAATCGGCAACACACATTTCTCATTAGACGCGCCGCTGCAAAGCGGAGAGGATTCAAAACTCATGGATCTGCTGCGCGACGACCGGATCGAAAGCCCGGACGAAAGCGTCATGGGCATATCCCTGACGGCGGAGGTAGACGCGGTACTGGAATTACTAACGGACAGAGAACGGGATGTCGTGAAGATGTACTTCGGGGTCGGCGAAGAAACGGCGTATACGCTGGAGGAGATCGGATTACGGCTCGACTTGACGCGCGAGCGAGTCAGGCAAATCAAAGAAAGAGCGCTTAAGCGGCTGAAAAACGGTTCGAAGTCACAACGGTTAAATGCATACAGGAAAGGAAGTTAGGCATACTTAAACACTCAAAACGAAACGTTCTTGCCGGATTACGCGGCAACAAAGCGCGGGCGCTGGCGGCCATCATCGCCGTAGGCACGTGTTTTTCCGTCTCTTTTGCGGATGTTCTACTACTTCCCGACCGCCCCAAGCAGGACCTTAGCGCCGAAACGATGCCGTATATGCAGATGCTACATGCCGGAGTGGAAGATGAAGCGTTTTATATGAGGGGCCGGTTCGGGGTAGACTTCCCCATCATCGGCTATGATTTTGGCGATTTTAACGGCGCAAGCGGCAATCCACGCAACATTTTTTTTGGAATTACTGCCGCCACGCACATAAACATGCTCCCTACGAGCAGCATGAAGTTCCCGGTTGACAATTTTTACGCCGTTCTTTCGCTCTATTTTTCGGGAGCCTACGGGCAAAAAATCTCATGGCGGCTATACCCGGTCTACCACGTGTCGGCGCATCTGGCGGACGGGTATCGCGGCGGCGACATACTCAAGGCGGATGTCCGCTCGGTGTCGAGCGAGATGGTTCGCGGCGAAGCTTACTACAAACCCTTTGGTGATATTTTGGAACTTGGAGCGGGGGCGGGATGGTATTATCACGTTTGCGCCCAAACAGATTTGACCTACCGCGCGGACGTTTCCATACTGGTCACCCCCAATCGCTTTTTAGGCGATATAATGCAACCATTTGCCCTGATACGGCTCGAAAACATCTATCAGGGCAAAAATCATTTCGGTCTCGATGCCTCCGCCGGAGTATTTGCCATGAGGGGCGGCAAGGGGCTCGGAATAGGCTTACGATACTTCGACCGCCTACACAGCAGCTACTACTTTGAGCGATACGAAAAAGGGGCCGGCGCGGAATTAATGTTTATGTTTTAAAAATATTTTTCCCCTTCCATTGACTTTTTATCCGCCCACATACCATATTTGTATTGAAATGCCGGATTATTGCCAAATGTAACAGAAAGCGGCTATGTCTCATGTCGATGTTGCGCTTGAAGACTTTTTTGGGAGCAGTTAAACGTTTCGTCACGAGCATTCAGGTGCTTTTGGTGTTCATGGCCTTTGCGATTATGGTCGGCTCGAGCTATTTTTTCGTGGCCGGCTTTGAGAAGATGCACCTGGAAAACAACGCGGAAAACAGAATCCACCATATATTAGTGCAGTTGGAAGCGGAAAAACGCGAGATAGAAGTGCTCTTAGGCAGCATCATGCAGACCGCGCGCTCCATGGTCTTAGTCGGATTCCCACCGGAAAGAATACAAAGATATTTCGATATGGTAACGGACAGCCTGCTCAGGAGTGACGTTGAGGGTTATCACGGGCTCTATCTTAGCCTCGACGACAATTGGTTCGCAAAAGTCGGCGGCAGAATACATGTGGTCAATCCGAACGAGCTCCATAGACTGCCGTGGTATTCCGACGCTATTGAGGCAAACGGAGAAATAGCGCTGACAGACCCGCATATCAACAGGCTCGACGGAGGCCTTGGGGTAAACGTAGTGACGTTCTCGTGCGTTTTTTTTGATTACGACGATATGCTTATGGGGACCATTGCCATAGACATGAAATTTGAAAGATTCACGCGCCACCTCAGGCCTCAGGTAATGCACGATCAAACCACCCGGGGCAGCTATGCGGTCATACACAATAGAGACGCGATAATCATCGCACACCCCAACCGGGGAATGATTGGCAAGCAGATGGGGCAACTGCCGAGCGGCGAACCGAGCGATTATATGCTCGAACTTATGGAGAGCGGTAAGATTAGCGCGATGGAGATAACGAACTACGCCGGCGCGAGGGTCATCGCGTTTTTCCGAACCATGAACAACGGCTGGGCGATCGGCCTTTTTATGCCCAAGGAAATGTACTACAGAAATACGAGGACAATGGCCATTTTCCTCTCCATCCTCGGCGCGATCATGGCGGCGATACTCAGTTTCACCTTAGTGCGCATCGCCAGGCAAAAGGAAAAAGCCGACGAATTAAAGCAGGAAGCCCTTGAAAAAGCGTCCGAAGCGGAAAAACGAGCCATGGTGATGCTCGACTCCGCACCCTTAGGCGTAACGATGTGGGACAAAGACCTGAATCTCGTAGACTTCAACTACGAAGCCGCGCGAGTGGTCGGCATATACGAAAAGCAGGAATATCGCGAAAGATTCCACGAAACGGCGCCCGAATTTCAGCCCGACGGAAGAAAAACCATCGAAAAGATGGCGGAAATCATCAACGATACGCTCAGAAAAGGCTACCGCCACACCGAATGGTATCACAATACGGTAACAGGCGAGTCAATACCGTTTGAGGCCACCGCCATCCGCATGCAATACAGAGACGAGCCCGTTGTAGTGGTATACTGCCGGGACCTGCGCGAATTCAAGGAAATGATAAAAAGCATGAACAGAGCCGAAATGGCCGAAAAAAGCAGCCGCACCAAGTCAAAATTCCTCGCGTCAATGAGCCATGAAATACGTACGCCGATGAACGTAATACTCGGCACCACAGAAATACAACTGCAAGACGAAACGATGCCGCCACACCAAAGAGAAGCGCTCATGCAGATATACAACTCAAGCGACCTCTTGCTCGGCATCATAAACGATATCCTCGACCTGTCTAAAATAGAAGCCGACAAAATGGACATAGCGCCAATCAAATACGAACTCGCAAGCCTGATAAGCGACTGCGCAAACGTAAACATAATGCGTAGCAGCAAACCGACGGAATTTGAACTCAACGTAGACGAAAACGCGCCCGCAAGCCTATATGGCGACGAACTGCGCATCAAGCAAATACTGAACAACATTCTCTCAAACGCTTTCAAATTCACAGACGAAGGCACAGTCGAACTAGCGGTAGCCGTAGAAAAAAACGAGGAAGCGGACGACGACAACATAACCCTGTGCCTGATCGTCAGCGACAGCGGGCACGGCATGACGAGAGATCAGGTAAAAAAACTGTTCACCGAGTACGCCCGCTTCAATATCGAATCAGGCCGTGCCGTGCAGGGCACGGGTCTCGGCATGAGCATCACCCACCGCCTCGTTACTATGATGGGCGGTTCCATAAATATAGAGAGTGAGATAGACAAAGGAACAACCGTCACAATACGCCTGCCGCAAAAACGCATGTGCGATCAGATTATCGGCAAGGAACTCGCGGATAACCTGCGGAAATTCCGCATCGGCTCCACATCGAGGCTGAAACGGATGCAGTTCCACCGCGATTACATGCCATACGGCAGAGTGCTGATCGTAGACGATGTAGAATCAAACATCTACGTTACAAAAGGTCTCCTAGCGCCATACGGCCTGACCATGGACATGGCAAGCAGCGGGTTTGAAGCTTTGGATAAGATTAAGGCCGGTGAAATCTACGACGTAGTATTCATGGACCACATGATGCCGAAAATGGACGGCTTGGAAACAACAAGGCGCATGCGCGGACTCAAATACGATCAACCGATAGTGGCGCTCACAGCAAACGCGGTAGTAGGCCAGGCAGACATGTTCATTCAAAACGGCTTCGACGATTTCATCTCAAAACCCATCGACACCAGGCAGCTAAACGCCGTGCTCAACAAACTCATACGCGACAAACAGCCGCCGGAAGTCTTAGAAAAAGCGCAGAAGGAAAAAGATGACGCACACAAAAAAATGACCGCCGCGACGGCGGCGCAAAATACCGCCGTATCCCCCGAATTACTCGCGGTATTCGCACAAGACTCAAACAAAGCGCTCCCGGTCATAGAAACCGCCGCGGAAAACATACAAAACATATCAAGCGAAGAACTGCAACTGCTGACCACAACCATACACGGTATGAAAAGCGCGTTAGCCAATATCGGCGAAGCAAGACTCTCGCAAATGGCACACGTATTAGAAAGAGCCGGGAAAACCAACAACAAAGACACAATAGCCGCACAAATAAACAACTTCCTGAAAGCCCTGCGCGGAATAACGGCAAAAGCGGAAGTAGAAAGCAAAACGAGGGAAACAGCCGAAACGGACGAAGACCCAAAATATCTGCGCGAGCAGCTATTGATAATTGCAGAAGCCTGCAAAAATTACTCTGTAGGCGTAGCCTCAGACGCATTGGAAAGCCTGAACAGGATGGCATGGACAGAAACAACGGAACAGGTATTGGAAACAATCTCAACACACATACTGCAGAGCAATTTCGAAGAAGCGGCGGAAACGGCAGAGCAGTACGCCGCCGACTATAGTAGCTTCACTTTAAAATAGCATCTACATTGCCCAACGACTGCTATTTTAAAGTGAAGTGAGTATGATTAAAGAAGCGGCGACCGCGCCGCCTCAAGAAATTTGAAAAATTCCGGCTCACGATAATCGGGATAAGTCCAGGAGAAAAACCTGAACCCCCCGCTGCGCCGCCCGGATTTACGATAATGTAGCGTGACCTCGCCAAAAATGCCGTCGCTTAAATATAATCTATGATAAAAATCTTTGGTAGACGCAAGAACAAACTTGTCCACAGCCAAATACCCGGGATCAATGTTGACGGCCCGCTTGCCGTCCAGAGAAAACTGCCGCTCCAACTCGTTGGTATGAATCTTTATCGTCGGCAAACGCCCACGGTCAATCGGCTCCCTAAACACAACATAGTATTTGAGCAGCCCCTCCCCCATCTCCTCCGCATAATAATCCGACCACGAAAATTCAATTGGCCCATAAGCCGCGTCAACGTCGCCATACGACAAGGCCAAGGCTTCAAGAGCCGACCGCCAATCACCCTCCGGCCTCCACATAATCCCGGCAAACAGCCGGACATCCGCATTTTTCCGTATTTCACCCATACTATACCGCAATATACATTTTTTCATTGCCGTCTCATAGGATTTTATCGTTTTTTTAAAACCTTTTTTTAAAATCTTTTTTTAAAATGTGTCGCCTCACCCCCTGATACCGCTCCGTAATGTTTGGGACAACAAAGGCTCGTTTGAAAGGATGGGGCGATGTCCTTCCATGCGTGGTCGGGATGCAAGGATTACAAACCACATCCCCCGTAATCGGTTTTAGGATATGGGTTTTAGCGTAGTTCGGTTTTAGGTGGGGGGCGTTGCGGGGGTTCTCCCCCGCTCTGGGGGTAGCGGAAGACAAAATGGCTTGAACGTCTTTTTGTTCAAGACA
>JAITUP010000135.1 GCA_031286265.1 Chitinispirillales bacterium
GCGTTACGGGAGATAGGCTATGCTCGAAGTGAGTGAGGGTGTACAGTGTACACCCTGCACTATGATTGAAAGAGGGAACTTTGAGCCCCTGTCACCAAAAAAGAATTTGATTTTAAAGATTTTGATTCGCCGTCCACAAAAAAAGGACTCTGATTTAAATAAATTTGTATTCCTACCCACCACAATCTATATTACACTGATTGTATGTCCGAATTTCGTTCCGTTACGTTTTAGTGGAGGGCGTGAAAATGGCTAAAGGCCTGTCAAAAAAACAGTTGCAGTACTTCAAGGATAAACTCCTTGCCGAGCGACAAAAGGTTTTGGAGGAGATGGGAGAGATGCAGCAGGGTAACCTCAAGCAGTCCATATCAGACGCTTCCGGGGAAAACTCGCGCTATAGCTACCACCTTGGAGATGTGGCGTCGCTCTCCTACGGGCGTGAATTTTCGATGGGGCTCAGCGAGAGACAGCAGAAATATCTCGAACAGATAGACAGTGCGCTGACGAGAATAACGGACGGTTCCTACGGTATCTGTAAGGTAACCGGAGACCCCATAGACCTTGAGCGGCTCGAAGAAGTGCTCGTCGCCAAGTATTCGGTTAAGGGCAAAGAAATTCTGGAGAAGCGCAAAAAACAGGGCCTGTAATGTGAAATTTTGGGTCTTTATCCTGCTTGCGGCCGCGTTTTGGCCAATATCCGCCAACAGTGGCGGCCGTGAGTTTTGGATTGTCGAGATAATAATAGAAGGACCGCCCGACAACCCGCATGATATACCAAACGATATTTTACCAAAAATTCCCGCGTTGCATGATGAAAACGTCATACAGCGCACCGCCCTCGCCTTGTCCCGATTCTACTCCGAAAACGGCTACCCGTACAATAAAATACACGTATCAACGGCAAGCGAAAGCGACTCGTCCGTCGTGTCGTTGCGCTTTCTTATTGACCCGGACGAACGTGTGCGCCACGGACCGGCCATCGTAGCGGGCGGGGTCAGACGTGCGCATATATATATGAATGACATACGCATCCCCACCGGCCGGCTATACAACTCCGCCGATATCGACGAAACAATCCGGCGGTTATCCATGCGCCAATATGTCCGCCACGCCTATGCCGCGCCGCCGGTAATCATAGAAGACGCGCCGCTCTGTGGAGACGGCCTGAGAACTGTCGCCGTGCCCGTCGTCATCGATGAAAACAGAGGGATGGCGGTGGAAGGCGCTATCGGATACCAATCCGGAAGCGCGGGAAACAATGGAGCGCTATCCGGGCGGATTGACCTGTCGTTCATCAACATGCTTGGCCACGGCGAGACCGCCGAAGCCTCCTACGC
This sequence comes from Chitinispirillales bacterium, assembly GCA_031286265.1. Classification (GTDB taxonomy): domain Bacteria; phylum Fibrobacterota; class Chitinivibrionia; order Chitinivibrionales; family Chitinispirillaceae; genus GUT77. The sequence goes on from JAITUP010000135.1 coordinate 1,338, forward strand.
GGGGGCGGATGCCATGCAACGATTGCGACTGTCCGCGTCGCGGCCGTGGGCCTTCGGGCTGCCGCTTGAGATGGGCGGAGCGCTCGGGCTTGAGATTGAAGGCGACGACGAGGCCGGGTACGGATTTTTCAACGGTGAATTTTGGGCGGCCTTAGAGATAAACGCCCGTCTGCGGGTCGGCGCGGCGTTAAAAACCTCGGAAACAGTCTGGGCAGGAAACGCCGCCCCGGTAAGCCCGGAAACAGCGAATCCAGACGGCCGATACGTATTCTACGGCGCGGATGTTTTCATGTCGCTAATCCAGAAAACGCCTGAACGCGGACAAACCGCATGGGAATTTTCGGGGCGCACGGGAAGCGGGGTCGCAAACCGTGAAAGAACATACAGCCGCCACAACATGGAACTGACCGTCGGCGCGCACCTGCCCGTCCTCGGCAACTACGCGGTGCACGGACGCGCCCACGCGATGTCGCTTTTCACGGATGAAGAGCGTCTGACACCCGCCGAACTGTACAGAATCGGCGGACACGGATCGCTCAGGGGATATTTTGAAGACGAATTCGCGTTCCGGTCGACAATGTATTTGCAAGCCGAAATGCTTTATTACTTCAATCAGACCGGGGCGGTGTTTATTTTTATTGATGGCGGTGCCGGGTTTGACGGCCACGAACGACTGTCGCTGTCGTCGGCCGCGGATATGCTCGGCTACGGCGCGGGCATACGGTTCCCGTCGCGAATGGGGATGCTTTCGGTAGAATGGGCAAGAAATATTGGAGATGAGCGCTGGTCGTTAGGGAGGGTTCATGTGGCGGTTAAAATGTAAAACGAAATTTCTATCGGCGATAATCCTCTGCGCCGCGCTAACCGCGGCCGCAGAGACGCCGGATCAACAAGCGTCTCCGCAAGATTCCATCATCGAACAACCCCAATGGCGACAATCGACCGATGTGAATGAGATTATGCGGTTTGGACGGGAGAGATGCCTGCACAAGGATTATCTTGCGGCGGCGGAGGTATATTGCTGGGCAGCCTCCGTGGGGCGAAACATCGTCCACGCGGTCATGACCAACATGGGGCGATACTTCGCGGATGCCGATTCCGCAGGCAGAGACGCCGCGCTCGAAATGTTTATGAACTGCGCACTATCCGATGCGCCGGCCGATACCGCGGCAATCAGAGACTGGATCGCCGCCTACTACGGACGCCACGGACATTTTGAGCGCGAAATAACAACCCTTGCCAGACTCAATCTCCCCACGGCGCCATCGGGGCGCAGACTTGCCGACGTCGCAAAAACACACTTTGCAAACCGCCGATACCGCCACGCCGCGACAGCCGCAACGGCCGCGTACGAACACATAGAAGAAGAGGAAAGCAACCGCCGAAACGGAACGGCGTTTGTGGCGCACCAGGCCTATCTGCAACTTGGAATACGGGACTCCGCGCTCGCGTGGCTGCAAATTTCGGGAATTACGGGCAGAGACGCGCAGTTCCAAGCGGCCGCGCTTAATCAGGAAACCGGACACCTCGAAGCGGCGGCCGAACTCATAAACTCCATGACACCCTCCATAACCAAAGACACGCTACTCGTTCGGCAACGCATTTTCGAAGGCATCCCCGGAATGGCGCTTTCGGAAATGTCGGAGTCAAGATCCGTCACTTGGGCAAGACACCCACAAGAACGCCTGCTATGGCGCGCGAGGTGCATGATATTCGGCGGACGGGCGCACGAGGCTTCATCCACCATAGACTCAATCAGATTCTCGGCAGCATGGCACGGAGCATCGGAAACGCTTAGATACAGATACTGGATACAAAAATTAGACGGCAACGCAAACATGCTCAACGCGTGGGGAAAACTCGAACACCTTATATACATAGGAGATCTGACAGGAGCGTCAAGAACTTTCATCGGATACGGGATAACCGGCGAGGCCGGGGAGATGATGGCGGTACGGGTCAGCCGGGAACTCACAAGGGCGGCAAGACACTCCGAAGCGCTCTTAACGCTGGAATCGATTCAGGGCGGGAAAGGCCCGGAGTACCTGTATTTTTTGGCGGAAGCGTTACACGGGGCAGGGCGCACGGAAGAAGCGCGTGAAATCGTCAATAAAATATTGATGGAATTTCCAAGCGATATATTTGCGCAGAAAGCGAGGATTTTGTTGATGCAGATATAGCGAATCAAAGTCTTTAAAATCAAAATCTTTAAAGTCAAAATCAACGTCAAATTCAAAGTCAAAAGCTTTTTTAAGGGGGGAACAAATCCCCCACGCTCCAGCCAAAATGTCTTGAACAAAAAGACGTTCAAGACATTTTGTCTTCCGCTACCCCCAGAGCGGGGGAGAACCCCCGCAGCGCCCCCCACCTAAAACCAAATACCCTAAAACCCATATCCTAAAACCGATTACGGGGGATGTGGTTTGTAATCCTTACACTACAACCACGCATGGAAGGACATCGCCCTTCCCATTCAAACGACCCTTTGTTGTCCCAAACATTACGGAGTGATATCAGAGGGCTAGGCGACACATTTTAAAAAAATAGTTTTTAAAAAAATTTTAACCCCCAATTCCGCCCGAATGAACATCGCCCTCCCCATTTATACGACCCTTTGTTGTCCCAAACATTACGGAGCGGTATCGGGGGGTTAGGCGACACATTTTAAAAAAATGGTTTTTAAAATTTTTTTTAACCCCCAATTCCGCCCGAATGAACATCGCCCTTCCCATTCATACGATCCTTTGTTGTCCCAAACATTACGGAGCGGCGTCAGAGGGTTAGGCGGACCTTTTAAAAAAAATGGTTTTTAAAAAGCATCCTAATCCTAATGGAAAATTTGGGTTAAAAAAGGGGTTTTTAAAAAAACGGTAAAATCTTATGAGACGGCAGTGAAAAAAAATATAATCTACGTACCCGCAAAGTGCATAATATATATTGTCGTGTTATGTTGAAATACCAATTAAATATAAATTTGATTAACCACCTTAAAAAAGGATGCTAAGATGCAGAAAGGTCGCCTAGTTGGCTTGTTTAGCGGTAGTCCATCGTCCGCACGCGCGAAACTCATCGGATTGCTGGTCATATTGGCCGTACTTGCCGGATTGTTTGTCTGTAGAAAAACCCAGTCCGCTGAGATTAATCAAAATTACAGCCAGTATATCAGCGGCTTCACATCCGGCCTGATCTCCACGAAGGCCACCATTCAAATCGAACTGGCGGATGAGCCGCCGGCGGAAATAGACGCCGACGCGGTGATTAGTGACCGGCTGTTCACCTTTTCGCCGGCTGTGCAAGGCAAAGCCTACTGGAGAAGCAACCGTGTGATTGAATTTACCCCAGATGAGCCGCTTAAGGGAGGTACGGCCTACGTAGTGAATTTTCATTTGGATAGAATATTACCGAATTTAGGAAGAGAATCCCGGACATTCAGTTTTGGGGTACATACCATAGAGCAGGATTTTATGATTCGGGAGGCCTTTTATCAGCCCATTCACAACAATCAGAACCGTTGGAATACCATGACCGTTGAGGTTTCAGCGGCGGACGCGCTGACAGACAACGAGGCGCAATCTGTTTTTCAGGCAAGAATAGGCAACAAGGTATTGCCGGCGCAACTGTTGAGTTCGTCAAACAGTCTTAATTTCAGATTTCTTGTAGACAGTCTCGAACGTGTAGCTACGGATCAAACTTTGAAGCTTATCGCAGACGGCAAAGCTATCGGTAGCGGCAAAGCAGTCGAAAGGGATGTCCTCATTCACGCCATTAATGCCGATATATTCAGAGTTGTCAACGTGCAAAACTGCGCGGCTCCCGAACGCTGCGTAAAAATTATCTTCACAGACCCTCTGCTGGGTACGCAAGATTTGACAGGATTGATCCGGTTGGGGGACTTTAAGGATTTTACCCTTAGAACAGACAGAAACGTGGTTACTATTTTTCCGGGAACCAATTTTCCGGAGACTATTTCGGGGCGGATCGACAAAAACATCAGAAGTTTCGCACGAAAAAACCTGCCTGAAGATTTTACGTTCAATTTGACCGTACCGCCGGAGATTCCCGTTGTGCGTTTGATGAACAACGGAACGATTTTACCCGATTCGAGAAATGTGCTGTTCTCGTTCAGCGCCGTCAACTTGAGAGCCGTGGAAATGCGGATTATTAAAATCTACGAACATAATGTTTTGCCTTTTCTGCAAGTAAACACGCTGAGCGGGTCGAGCAATTTAACCCGTTCGGGGCGATTGATCGCCAAAAAACTCTTGCGTTTGGATCAGGACAGATCTAAGGTGCTAACAAATTGGAACAATTATGCCGTTGACCTCGCGGCATTAGTGGACAAGGAGCCGGGCGCTATTTACCGTATTGAATTGATTATCCGGCAAGAGTTTTCTATTTTCCCGTGCGGCGATAACGGGCAAGTTCCGTCATCGCTCCCCCCGCTTGATGAAAACAATTTTGTTTTAACGGATGAAGATATGGCCGCATGGAATACGCCGAACTCCCACTATGCCCCTATCAGATATAATTGGAGTCTCTATGATTGGAGGCAGCGGGATAACCCCTGCCACCCAACATTTTATATGAACTCGGACAGAGCCGTCGTTAGCGGCAACCTGTTTGCGTCCAATGTCGGCATCATCGCAAAAAAAGGCGAAGGTGCGGAGATGTTAGTCACCGCGCAGAACATCCGCACCACGGAACCTTTAGTTGGAAGCAAAGTGAGAATTTTGAACTATCAGCTCGCGCCGATCGCAACCGGCCTTACCGATAGAAACGGGTTCAGCCTACTTCAGGTGAAACCTCAGGAAGCATTTATTGTCGAGGTGACGCATGAGAACCAAAAAGGTTACTTAAGGGTAGGCGACGGTAATGAGCTGTCACTCAGCCGTTTTGATGTGGGCGGCAGAACCGTTGAAAAAGGCCTGAAAGGTTTTATCTATGGCGAGCGCGGTATCTGGCGGCCGGGCGATGATGTTTTTCTGACCTTTATTTTGGAAGACCGCCAAAAAACCATTCCGGCGGGACATCCGGTAACAATGGATATTTTTAATCCGCAGGGGCAGTTTTACCGCAAAATCGTGCAGGCGAACCCGGTTGGAAATTTTTACAACTTCTCGTTTAAGACGGAGGAGCAGGCCCCCACCGGCCTATGGCGCGCGGTAGTGAGCGTGGGCGGAGCAAGGTTCGAAAGAGGTTTGCGGATTGAAACCATCAAACCGAATCGGTTAAAAATTAACATGGATTTCGGAACCGAGCTTATCGACAGGCCAAACCTGAAAGTAGGGATCGGCGCAACGTGGCTGCACGGCGCGATAGCGAGGGATTTGAGAACAAAAGTGCAACTCCGATTGAACCCGGCGCCAACAAGATTCAGAGGTTTTGAAAACTATAACTTTAATAACCCGATCACCGAGGCATACTCTTACGAAAGAGAGATTTTTTCCGGCCGTTTAGACGAAAACGGCCAGACTGAATTTATCGCAAATTTACCGAGAGCCGAAGCGGCCGCCGGTATGCTTACGGCGATGTTTACCACAACCGTAGAAGAGAGCGGCGGCGGAGAGAGCATGACGATTAATTCCCTGCCGTATTCACCATTCTCAGCCTATGTCGGTTTGAACGTACACCAAAGAAGCGAATGGGACGTTATCGCCACAGACACAACCCACATGTTTGATGTAGCTTTGGTGGATCCAAGCGGCCAGCCGATCAGATCCGGCGAATTGATTTACAGAGCATACCGTTTGGAATGGAGTTGGTGGTTGAGTGAAAGCGACAGCCGCAACAGGCTGGCCTCTGTAGTTACCGGTAATAACATCAGGCCGGTTATCGATCAAAAAATTACTATCAGAGACGGAAAGGCGCGTATCCCTTTCAAGGCCGACAGATGGGGGCGTTATCTGATTTACGTCAAAGACGCAAAAGGCGGCCATGCGACCGGCAGGTTGGTTTTTGCGGATGACCCGCGCTGGGGAGGCCGCAGCCGGCAAGACGATCCGCATGGGCTAGCCATGCTGACCTTTACAACCGACAAGCAGTCTTATAATGTGGGCGAAGATGTACAAATAACGCTCGGTCAAGCAGGCAACGGGCGCGCTTTGGTATCTTTAGAAAACGGGACGCGCTCGGTAAGGCACTGGTGGGCGGAAACGAGAGCCGGGCAGCCGACTTCAATCCGGTTCAAAGTCACGGAAGACCTCGCGCCTAACTTTTATGTCCACATTACCTTGCTGCAGCAACACGACCAAACCGTGAACGATATGCCGCTCCGCTTGTACGGCGTTGTTCCCGTTACGGTAGTGAACCCACAAGGTGAACTTAGACCCACCATCAGAATGCCCGATGTTCTGCGTTCGGAAAGCGAGTTTACCGTTACCGTTGGGGAAGCCAACAGGCAAAATATGACCTACACGCTTGCCATTGTTGACGAGGGGCTATTAGACATCAACAATTTCAGAACTCCAAATCCGCACGCCGAATTTAACGCTCGGGAAGCGCTGGGTGTAAAAACTTATGACCTCTACAATCAGGTTGTGGGCGCGTTTGCCGGGGAATTAAGGCCGCTGTTCAGTGTTGGCGGAGGCGACGCCCTCGATTTTAGCGCAGACAGAAACAGCCAGCGCTTTAGACCCGTTGTTATGTTCTTAGGGCCGTTTGAATTGAGAGCGGGCGCAACCGCCCAACACAAAATTCAGCTACCGCCCTACATCGGTTCCGTGCGCGTTATGGTTGTCGCCGGAAATGATAAACACGCCTATGGCAGAGCCGAGAAAACGGTTCCCGTTCAAAATCCGCTCATGGTGCTGACAACCCTGCCGCGCGTTTTGGGCCCCAATGAAGACGTGCTAATGCCGGTGAACCTGTTTGTGATGGACAAGTCTATCCGAAACGTCAGGGTAGATGTGAGAAGCTGCGACTTGCTGCAACTGCAGGAGAGCCCAACAAAAAACGTTACTATCAGAGACGTCGGAGATGAGCTGGTGTTCTTCAAATTGAGAACAAACGGTCAAACGGGTAAAGCCCAAATTACCGTAACCGCCACATCGGGAAGAGAATCTTCTTCCGAAACGATTAACATTGAAATTCGCAACCCGAATCCGCAACTTACGATTTTCGATTCATATATCGTGAGGCCCGGAGAAAGCGTAGACATCCCCTATGAGTTTGACGCCGAACAGCCGACCAATGAAGTCAAGATGGAATATGCCCGTATTCCATCCGTCAACTTAGGCGGTAGTTTGCAATTTTTGCTTGGATATCCGCACGGCTGCTCCGAACAAATTACGGCCGTAGCTTTTCCACAACTGTTTTTACATAAGTTTGCCAATTTAGACAGCAAGCAAAAACAGGATATTCAAAGAAATGTCAACGACGTAATTAAAAGGCTCTATACCATGCAGACTGCCGAAGGCGGCATCAGCTACTGGAGCGGCAGCTCGCAGGCCAATGAGTGGGTGACATCGTTTGTAGGTCATTTTATCGCCGTCGCGAAAGACCAGGGCTACCACGTCTCCCAAACGTTCATCAACGACTGGAAAAGATACCAGAGAAGACGCATCAACCACTGGAACAGCGGAAACTATACCGATGTCCTACATCAAACTTATCGTCTGTATTCATTAGCCATGATGGGCGAACCCGATCTTGCGGCAATGAACAGGCTCAGGGAGCGCCCCAACCTGCCACATCTCGCTAGATGGCAGCTCGCTTCGGCTTATGCGATTAGCGGCAGAAAAAATGTGGCGAAGCAACTTATAAGCAACCAAAAAACACAGGTGGACGACTACTCCGCGTTCAACAACACCCACTTCGGTTCAAGGATACGCGACGAAGCGATTATTTTAGAAACTACCATTTTGCTGGATGACATGGAGCAAGCTCTTATTATTGCCCGCCGCATATCCGAGTTTCTGAACACAAACAATCACACTACGCAAACAACCGCGTGGGCGCTTCTATCGATGGCCCGCTTTGCCGACAAATCAGGCAGCGGCAACATGAAATTCACTACGTCTCATTCGGGCAAAACAAATAATGTCGAATCCCAAAACCCGATTCACATGGAAGACCTGACAGACATAAGAAGAACCGGCGCGGTACGCGTAACCAACAACGGAAGCGGTAATATATATGTAGGACGCACAATGATAAGTACCCCCTTAGAAGACCTGTCGCCGGCCGTTAGCAACAACTTGAACATACGGGTGGAATACACAAGCCTCGACGGCAAACCGTTGGACGTAACTACGCTTACTCAAGGCACGGATTTCAACGCAACCGTCCGCATCACAAATACCAGCGCCGCAACGCACTATACAAACTTGGCCCTAACGCACATCATCCCATCCGGATGGGAAATTTTTAACACTCGCTTAGGCAACGATCTCAATGGCGGATCATCCAACGAGTTCCCCGCCGGCATCACCTATCAAGACATACGCGACGACCGTGTGTTGAGTTATTTTGACCTCCCAAGGGGGCAGACAAAAACCGTTACGTTGCGATTGCAAGGGGCGTATTTAGGACGCTTTTTCAAACCTGCCGTTGCGTGTCAGGCCATGTATGACAATATGGTCTATGCGCGTACCACGGGAAGATGGGTGGAGGTTGTGAGGCAATAAGACTGATTGGGCGCGCGGGATAAATTCTGATATTCGTCCCGCGAACCCAAGAAAATCCCAGACACGGTTTTAACCCGAATTTTTCGTTGTGATGCTTTTTTAAAAAAATAGCTTTTATTAACCCGGCGGTAATTAACCCCTAACTTTCCCTCGTTTTACGTAATATGACAACCTATAGTGTTTATTATCATAGAGTTACAATTTTATGCAAATAGAGTCAATATTGCGTATTTACCCCATATAGTACAAAAAATACGTTTTTGTAATTACAGTAAAATCAACACATTGCAGCTCCTATTACGTAAAACATGGAAAAGTTAGGGATTAACCTCAATTATCTATTGAGTTTGGCTTTGTTTTTTGGGGACGGGGCTCATAAGTTCCCTCTTTCAATCAAATGGCAGGATGTACACTGTACATCCTCACTCACTTCGCGCATAGT
>JAITUP010000163.1 GCA_031286265.1 Chitinispirillales bacterium
CTTTTAAACCTTTTGGTGACAGGGGCTCCGCCCCCGTAACGCCCCCATTTTAAAACCGACTTACGCTAAAACCCGTATCCTAAAACCCTACGGTCGGGTGTAATGCTAAAGTCAAAACATGGGCGAACACATGGATTCGTCCCTGCTGTCAAAACTGCGTTGGCTTTGATTTTAACATTTTTACCCCGATAGTATGCCCACATGTCCCCCGTAAGCGGTCGCCGCTTATGGGGGACCGCAGGGGGCTACGTTATCGGGGCGTTACGGGGCAGAGCCCCGTCCCCAAAAAACAAAGACAAACTCAATAGATAGTTGTGGTTAATTACCGCCAGGTTAATATACCACTTCCTGAAAAAGTCAACTTACATGTTCCAACGCAATTTTCAACATCCTCCTAATCGGTTCGGCGGCGCCCCATAGCAGCTGGTCGCCTACGGTAAACGCGGTCAGATATTCCGGGCCGATATTCATTTTGCGGATACGCCCGACCGGTATGGTCAGCGTTCCGCTCACCGCCGCCGGGGTCAATCCGTTTATGGTACTTTCCTTGTCGTTGGGAATAATCTTAATCCATTCGTGCGCCGATGCGATCATGTCGTTAATCTCGTCAAGCGGCGCATCTTTCGTCATCTTTATTGTGAGAGCCTGGCTGTGCGATCTCATTGCGCCAATCCTCACGCATATCCCGTCGATCGGGATGTTTTTCTTCGTATTCAAAATTTTGTTGGCTTCAACGGTGCCTTTCCACTCTTCACGCGTCTGACCGTTTTCAACGGCGGAATCAATCCACGGAATAAGCGACGCGGCAAGAGGAACGCCGAAGTTCATCCGTGGTATGGTTGTTCCCTGCAATTCGGCGGTCATCGCTTTGTCGACATCGAGCGCGTTCACTCCAGCTGGGTTTGTTCGCATTTTTGCAGTCACATTTGTCAAGTGCGCCATCTGTACGGCAAGCTCAATCATATTTCTGGCGCCAGCGCCGCTCGCCGCCTGATAGGTCATGCTCGAAATCCACTCAACAAGGCCGTGCTTAAACAATCCGGCGAACGCCATCAGCATAAGGCTAACGGTGCAATTCCCGCCCGCAAAATCTCTAACACCATTTTTGATGCCATTATCGATGATTTCCCTGTTGACCGGGTCAAGCATGATGATACACGAATCATTCATACGCAATGCCGACGCGGCGTCAATCCAGAAACCCTTAAAACCGGCGGCGCGAAGTTTCGGATGGACTTCATTCGTATAATCGCCGCCTTGGCAGGAGACAATTATATCAAGCTCCTTGAGTTCGTCGATATTGAACGCGTCTTTCAGCGGCGGAACATTGATACCGCTCAGATACGGGCCTCTTTGGCCTACTTGTGACGTTGTGAAAAACAGCGGCTCGTAGCCATCGAAACCGTTTTCAGCTGTCATTCTGTCGAGAAGGACGGAACCGACCATCCCACGCCAGCCTACAAAACCTACTCTTATCGTGTTACTCATAGGAGTATTCTCCTTATACTTAATTTAGGTTAATAGTTATAGTTTGCGTTATAATTAAACTTCCATGATTTCCTTTTCTTTCAACGCCAATTGCTCGTCGACGAGCTTGATATATTTGTCTGTAATTTTTTGAATTTCATCCAAGCCTTTTTTTTCCTGATCCTCGGTAATCGCTTTGTCTTTCTGCGCTTTTTTCAATTTTTCATTTGAATCACGGCGCACATTCCTTATTGCGACTTTGCACTCTTCACCGGCTTTGCCGCAGGTTTTGAAGAGCTCCTTGCGGCGTTCCTCGGAAAGCGCCGGGATGGGCAGGCGGATTTGGTTGCCGTCGTTTTGCGGGTTTAAGCCGAGGCCCGATGCCTGTACCGCCTTTTCTATCGCAGACAGCATGTTCTTCTCCCACGGCTGAACGATGAGCATCCGGGCCTCCGGGACGGAGATGTTCGCGACTTGGTTGATTGGCGCGGGGTTGCCGTAGTAGTCGACCGTTATGCCGTCGAGCAACGCGGGCGTGGCGCGGCCGGTGCGGACTCTCGACAGATCCTTTTTGAGAGAATCGATCGTTTTTTGCATACGGTCTTCGGTTTCTTTTTTGACGTCTTCTAGCGCGTTCATGGTATTATTAGCCTCCTTTTCGTTAGGAATATAAAAATTGAGACATTAAAGGGCACTTCTAAAAACCCCTATTCTCCCAATGCACAGAATATAATTTATGTCACAATATAACAGGTGTTTTTTTTAGAAAATAGAGAAAAAAGCGCCGGAGGTCGCGAAAGTACCGCAAAAACGTATTAATCTCAAATTTTCCATTAGGGTTAAGATTTTTTTTAAAACCTTTTTTTAAAATGTGTCGCCTAACCCCCTGATGCCGCTCCGTGAAGGAAGGGACAACAAAGGGTCGTTTGAATGGGGAGGGCGATGTTCATTCGAGCAGGGTTGGGGTGCGGTGGCTTTTTTTAAAACCTTTCTTTAAAATGTGTCGCCTAACCCTCTGATACCGCTCCGTAATGTTTGGGACAACAAAGGGTCGACTGAATGGAAAGGGCGATGTTCATTCTGGGCGTGATTGGGGTGTTTGGTAAAACCCCGGATGGGGTTTGATGTTGGTAGCGTCGGGTTGGGGGCT
>JAITUP010000168.1 GCA_031286265.1 Chitinispirillales bacterium
TGAGTGGGTTAGTGATTGGTATGGTAGTACAGCTTATGCTGGTCGTGAGGGTGGTGTTACAGATCCTACGGGTCCTACTACGGGCTCCAACCGCGTATTCCGCGGGGGCAGTTGGATCAGCACCGCGAGGACCTGCCGAGTGTCCTATCGCAGCGGCACCCCCCCGGACGATCGCTACAACAACATAGGCTTCCGCCTTGCTGTTTCCCCCTAAGTTCACCATGAGCTTACGGTGTTGTTGCACCTCGTCCGAGGTGCTGGGAAACTCTATTGAACCTCATAACGTCGGGTAGGGGGCACTACGCCCCCAACCCGCCGCTACCAACATCAAACCCCATCCGGGGTTTTGCCAAACACCCCACCAACGCCCAGAATGAACATCGCCCCATCCATTCAGTCGAGCCTTTGTTGTCCCTAATTTTACGGAGCGGTATCGGGGGGTTAGGCGACACATTTTAAAAAAAGGTTTTTAAAAAAAGCCTGCATCCCTGGTCGCATCCCTGCCGGGATGCGTGGGGGAATTTTTGTGGCACCGGTTGCTACCAAGCGTTGCATCCCTTGCGGGATGCACCCTAAAACCCATATGCTAAAATCAACTTGTTTATCTCGCCGTAAGGCAAAAAACAACATCAAATGTAGGGGCAGGTTTTAAACCTGCCCACTTTTGCAACATTCCCCAACCCTTTAAGAATGAACATCGCCTTATCCACTCACACAACCCTTTGTTGTCCCAAACATTACGGAGCGGTATCAGGAGGTTAGGCGGACCTTTTTAAAAAAATGGTTTTAAAAAAGGTTTTAAACCCAAATTTTCCATTAGGCTTGGGAAGTTGTCTCAAAAAGCCAGTAACACCGTCATTGCGAGCGAAGCGCGGCAATCTATCGGCTTATAACTAGGGGTATTCGGCGAATAGTTTGGCTTCGCCGCGATAAACACGGTGCTTCGCTTCGCTCGCAATGACGGGCTTTTGGCGCATTTTTACTAGGCACCAGCCTAATGGACAATTTGGGTTAAACTAGATTTATCTCTTAAAGCCCCAAATACTTATGCAACTTCTCCAGTACTTTTTCTATATCGAGCGGTTTGCCGATGTGGTCGTCCATGCCTACCGCGAGGCATTCTTCGATGTCGCTTTTAAATACGTTTGCCGTCATCGCTATGATCGGTAGTTTGGTGTTTTGTTGTGCGGGTAGGGCTCTTATGCGGCGTGTCGCTTCGAGCCCGTTCATTTTGGGCATTTGTATGTCCATAAATACTATGTCATATTTATCGGGGGCTGCTTCTATCATATCAAGCGCCTCTTTACCGTTTTCGGCGCATCCGATCAGAATTCCGGTATCTCTCAGGAGCGCTATGAGTATTTCGCGATTGATTTCTATGTCTTCGACAATCAGCAGTGTTTTGCCATGAAATTTCTTATTGCTTGCCGCTAAACTTTTATCGACGTTTTCTATATCCGCGCCGGAGGCGGAGAACAAATTGGAATTTTCGGCGCCGCGCCGTACTTTCACGGTAAAAGTGAATCGCGCGCCCTTGCCGAGCTCCGATTCGATCCAAATTTTGCCGCCCATCAGTCCTATGAGGCGCTTGGAAATGACGAGCCCTAACCCTGTGCCGCCATATTCGCGGCTCGTCCCGCTATCCGCTTGTTCAAACATGCCGAATAGTTTTTCGTGCTGTTCGGGGGCTATGCCTATTCCGTTGTCGGCCACAGCGATACGCAGCTCGCATTCACCATCGTCGGTTTCATCGGCCAAAGACGCTTCAAGGCTGATTTTGCCGCCTTTCGGCGTAAACTTTACCGCGTTGGATAACAAATTTGTTATGACCTGCGCTAAACGCTGATCGTCTCCCACAAGGAAAGCCGGCACATCGCTGTCGATATTCACGGAAAATTGCTGCATTTTTTCGTCTATACGGAAATTGACAACTGTTATTAACTGTTGCAGCATTTTTTCAAAACTAAATTCGACGGGCGCAAGCTCTAATTTGTCCGCTTCGATTTTTGCCATGTCGAGTACATCGTTAATCACGCCGAGCAGATGGGAAGACGCGTCCCATATTTTGTTCAGAGCATGGTTTTTTTCTTCTATGTTTTTCGCTTTTTTCCCCACGACCGTCATACCGATAATAGCATTCATCGGCGTTCGCATTTCATGGCTCATATTGGAAAGGAAATCGCCTTTCGCTCTGCTCGCGGCGGTTGCCTGCTCAAGCGCCACTTCTAATTGTATGGAGGCGTCACGAATGTTTTGAACCATTTTATTGCGAAGCCATGCGTTGGCGAACAGCAGGCTGCATGAACGCAAAATCGTAATTTCTTCTTCTGTGAATATCCGCTCGTTATGACAGTCAACGAAGCTGACCATGCCCCAAAACCGGCTTTCAATAAATACCGGCACGATCAGGATGGCCACGATATCCGATTTGAAAAGCTGATTCCGTTGCTCTTGGGGTATATCGCGTATCAAAGTGTTTATACAATTTCCGTCTGATAGTATTTCTTCCCACCCGAACAATTTCTCGTTGGACGGCGCATTGGCCGCGGGCTTGCCGCCATGTAGCGATTCCTCGCCTTTCGACCATTCATACAGTTGGGTGCAATAAAGTTCTCCGCCGAGCGCACGGTTTTTCCAGATAGCCACGCGGTCAACCGCTACGGCTTCGGCCGTTATTCTCATGCTCTTATACAGATCGTCTTCGAATGTTTCCATATTCGAATTGAGCAGGGTGTTTGCCGCGTGATTTATCGCTTGAAGAAAGTTATTTTGCTTATCAAGCGCTTTCTCCATCTGTTTTTTCTCGGCTATATCTTTGTCTGCTTGCACGTGCAATGATTGTAAATTCAGGTTTTGCCGCATGATAATCTTTTTTTCTCGCGCGATGTTTATCGTCAGGCCTATTATGATTAAAAGACACAGCAAAAACGCGGCAGCGAATACGATTATATAGGCGGTAACATCAAAGACAAACTCAGATTTTTTGATACAACCTACGGTGCCACTCATTGCTACGCTCAAAACTGCCAACAGCATAACCACGTATTTTCTGTCCATACTCACGATACCCCCAGCATAACAATATACTATATGGGCGTGTGCTGAAGGACGAACTTATGCCTTAAATTCTATAATGACCTGCGTTCCTTCGCCTTCTTCGCTTTTCAGGGTGATATCGCCGCCATATTTTTGAGCTGTGTGTTTGGCGATGGCGAGGCCGAGGCCAGTGCCGCCGCGTTCGGCGGAACGGGACTTGTCTACACGGTAGAAACGCTCGAATATGCGGTCGGTGTCTTCGGCGGGGATGCCGATGCCGTTGTCGGATACAACTATTCTTTTCCCATCGAGAGTAATTTTGACAAAACCGCCGGGTTTACCATATTTGATGCCGTTATCAACGAGATTGTATATGAGATGATAGATCGGTTCGGGTTCGGCGGTGACTTTGCCGGAACCGATAACCTGAATTATAATATTTTTTTTGTCGGCTACGGTTTTCAAGGCGTCCTTGATCTGTTTGGCGGTTGAAGTTGTGTCCACCGCTATAAATCCCTCCGGTTTTGTGGTTTCAAGTTTGGAAAGGTGCAGAATATCGTTTATGGTAGCTAATAGCCGGGCGCTTTGGAATACGATTTTTTGCTGATAATCTTTAATCTGATCGATATTATCTACAAGCCCCATTGTCGTCAATTCGGCAAAGCCTTTTATCGATGTAAGCGGTGTTTTGAGTTCGTGCGACACATTTGCTACAAATTCCTGACGCATTTTTTCAGCCTGCCTGTTTTTTGCGAAGGCGAACATAAGAATCGCGAGGCAAAAACTAAGGACGATGACGGGAGCGAAAAGCCACATCAAAAACTCGTAGGTAAGCTCGACCGCCTGAGCGAAGCGGACGCAGGTTCCGTCTTTCAGGCGTACGGCCGTATACATGGTTCTTTTGCCGGTCGTCTCGGATTTTCGTATGTCTTCACCGTAGCCGTCTTTCTGCGCACCGATAAACTCCGGACGATCGGCGTGATTTTCCATCGTCCTGGCATCGGCCTTGTTATCCGCCAGCACCTTGCCGTTTGCATCGATGACGGTAACGCGCATGTCGTCGAAATCGACCGCGAGGTTTCTGTAATCGGTAATCTTGTCGCTCTCGCGCAGAACTCTCGCGACAATTCCAAGAGATTCGTGCACCTGCCTCTGCTTGTTGTAGGAAAACCACAAGAAAGAGAGAGTCATGAGCGACAGGAGTATGGCGGCTGTCGCCAGCGTATAGTTTTTGAGAAAGCTAAAGTTAGTCTTCATCTTCATCCTCATCTGCTAAATTATCAACAAATTTATATCCATATCCACGCACGGTTTCGATAAACAGGGGCTTGCCGGCGCTGTCGCCTATTTTCTGGCGCAGAGTTTTTATGTGGATGTCAACGGTTCTTGTGGTAACATCGTCGAAATCAAAGCCCCAAACCGCCGACAAGATTTGTTCTCTTGACAGTACCCTGCCTCTGTTTTGCGCGAGATATATCAAGAGTTCAAATTCCTTATATGTCAACTTGACCGATTTACCGAGCGCGACAACGATCTTGCTGTCCGCATCTATTTTCATTTTTTCAAAGTTCAGTTTTTTTGCCGGGCTTTCCTTTTGACAGCGGCGCATCATTGCTTTCACACGCGCCAAAAGTTCGAGTACGCTAAAAGGTTTTGTTATGTAGTCATCGGCCCCTAAATGAAGCCCGGTCGCCTTGTCCATCTCCGTTCCCTTCGCAGTCAGGAATATTATCGGCGCGTCGGTCGACTTCTTTAGCTTTTCGAGAATTTTATAGCCGTCCATATTAGGCAGCATGATATCCAACAAATAGAGGTCTGCTTTGGCGAAATCGTTATACGCGAAGAGCGCGGCTCCGCTGTCAAATTCTTTCACCGCATACTCCGCCGTCAGGAGCGTCGCGGCAATCAGTTCTCTAATCGCGTCGTCGTCTTCTACTACGTAGATCGTTATCATAACAAAACCTTATCTTTATGGTGGCCTGTTATACTGAATACCACCCATTCCGCGATGTTCACGCCGTGATCGGCCATTCTTTCCAAATGCTTTGACACCATTACAAAATCCATAGCCTGCATAACGCTGGATGGGTTTTGCGTCTCCGCGGCAAACTGTTCGAGGCTGCGGCGTATCTCCCAGTAGAGTTCGTCAACTTCGTTGTCCATGCTTATTACCATCTTCGCAAGCTCAAGATCACTTTTGATAAAAGCCTCAATAGCCTTGTTTACCATTATAACGCATTTATCGCTCATCTGCAAGATACTGTCGGGTTTCTTGATAAATTCCTTCCCCTCAAAGCTGAGTACCGTCTCCGCGATATTTTTCGCCAGATCGCAGATACGCTCCATATCGGTAATCATCTTGAACGCGGCGGAGATAATTCGTAAGTCCCTCGCTACCGGCTGCTGAAAGAGAAGGATGCGTAAAGAGCGCCGTTCTATTTTCGCCTCAAGTTCGTCGGCGATGTCGTCGTTCTCGTAGACCTCACGGGCGAACTCGTAATTGTTCGTTCTAAACGCCGACATCGTTTTATCGATAGTCGTTTCTATGAACGCTCCCATCTCCACCAAATCATCGTGCAGCTTTTGAAGCTGCCGCTCAAACCTATTGCGCATTTTAACCGAACCTCCCAGTTATATAGTCCTCTGTTTTTTTATCTTTAGGCCTAGAAAAAATATCTATCGTCTTGCCGAACTCCACAATCTCGCCGTGAAGAAAAAAAGCGGTCTTGTCGGATATACGCGCCGCCTGACCCATGTTGTGGGTGACTATAGCTATAGTATACTTATCTTTCAGTTCAATAAGCAAATCTTCTATTTTTGTAGTTGATATCGGATCAAGCGCGGATGTGGGTTCGTCTAATAAAATCACCTCCGGCTTGACGGCAAGCGCCCGCGCGATGCAGAGGCGCTGCTGCTGGCCACCGGAAATAGCGAGCGCCGATTTTTTAAGCCTGTCCTTAACCTCGTCCCATATAGCGGCGCTCTTCAAACTCTCCTCAACAATCTGGTCTAAATCGCGCTTCTTCTTTATGCCGTGTGTCCGCGGACCGTAGGCGATGTTGTCGTAAACGCTCATCGGAAACGGATTCGGCTTCTGAAACACCATCCCCACGCGCTTCCTCAACTCGTTTACGTTCATCTTACCGTAGATGTCCTCGCCGTCAAACAAGACTCTTCCGGTAATGCGGCAAGTTTCAATCAGATCATTCATACGGTTGAGCGACTTGAGCAAGGTAGACTTGCCGCATCCTGACGGGCCGATAAAGGCGGTAATCTCATTTGCCAAAACATCGAGATTCACGTTGATGAGCGCCTGAAACGTACCGTAGTAGAGGTTTATATCCTCCACTTTGATTTTACAGGTTTTCCCGTTAATTTCAGTTTTCGAAGTCTTTTCCAACTTTCCCTCCCAAATATGATGCGCCGATATTCATGAGCAGTATTATGACAATCAGCACCGCGCCGGTTAGGAACGCGACATCGCGCCCCGCCATGCCGCCGTCACGGGTCGATATGTACATGTGCAGCGCGAGCGTGCGGCTGCTGTCAAGCGGGCTACCTGGAAAACGCGCGACCGTCCCAAGCGTAAAAAGTAGCGCGGCCGTCTCGCCGATTATCCTCCCCATACTTAATATTACCGCAGACAAAATACCGGGCGTCGCCGACGGTAGAACAATCCTGAAAACGGTACGGAGCTTCGACGCGCCAAGACCGTAGCTGCCCTCACGATACATGTCCGGCACTGCCTTAATCGCCTCCTCCGTCTGACGGATTATAACCGGCAAAAGCATGATGGCGACCGTAAGGCAGCCGGTTAGCACCGAATAGCCGAATCCCAAGTGCGTCCCAAAAAATATCGCGCCGAAAAGGCCATAAACAATAGACGGAATCCCGGCAAGCGTCTCCGTAGCCAAACGGATAAATCTGACAAATCTATTCTTACGCTTGGCGTATTCCGTAAGATACACCGCGCAAAAAATCGAAACGGGCGCGGCGATTAGAAGGGTAAGGGCAATCACCAAACAAGTCGTAAATATGGAGAACCCCATAGACGGATTTTCCGCCGTAAACCTCCCAAAAATCAGCGACGGTTTGAATACCTTGATACCGTTAATCATGATGTAGCTCAAAATGCCGACAAGGCAAAATGCGGTAACCGCCATCGCGGCATACACCGCGGAACGCAGAGACACCGAAACGATGTTCTTAGTCGAAAATGTTTTTGTCGCGTTTGTCATTTTCATCTCCATCTTTCTCGAAACGTCAAGACAGCCCGCCCGACGTTTGCGCGCCTTTGTTGATGATATTCAAGAGCGTATTAAGCGCCAATATAAATAAAAACAGCACCGCGCCCGTCGCGACAATCGCGTCGTAGTGCGGACCGTAGGCATAACCCATCTCAAGAACAATATTCGCCGTCATCGTCCTAACCGATCTGAAGATGCTGTCGGGCAAAATATTGGAGTTGCCGGCGACCATTATCACGGCCATCGTTTCACCGATCGCGCGCCCGATTCCAAGGATTACGCCGGCAAGTATCCCGCTTTTCGCCGCGGGGATTCCCACAAAAAAGAGACTCTGCTCCTCGGTAGCCCCAAGCGCCAGCGCCCCCTCAAAATACGCACGGGGTACCGCCCTAATCGACACTTCGGAAACCTTTATAACGGTAGGCAGAATCATCATGCCAAGCACCATACTTGCCGCAAGAACGCTGTTGCCGTTACCGCGCGGCGCATACTCCTGAATAAACGGCACAATCAGCATCATTCCAAAAAAACCGTAGACGACGGATGGAATACCCGCGAGAAGCGATACCAATTGTGAGGCGATCGGGTAGATTTTGCGCGGGCAGTATTTGGCCATATACGCCGCGGAAAACACGCCTATCGGCACACCGAGGATAATGGCCCCGGCGGTTACATAAAGGCTGCCGGCAATCATGTTGAAAATGCCGAACTGCTGTATGGTGTCGGTCGGACGCCACTCGCTACCGGTCAAAAACGACCACACGCCAATATCCCGAAACGCGGGCCACGCGCCGGCAAAAATAAAATAGCAAATCAAAAGTACGGAGACTATTGAGAAAAGGGAGCAGAGGAAGAAAATTATTTCCGCGCCTTTTTCTTTTAATTCAAGTGTTTTTGTTTTGGTGTTGATAGCCATAATTATTATTGCCTTTTAAATCAAAACATTAGAATCAAAACATTAAAATCAAAACCATTAAAGTCAAAATCTTTTTTGGGGACAGGGGCTCCGCCCCCGTAACGCCCCCACTCTAAAACCGAATTACGCTAAAACCCATACCCTAAAACCATACGGGTGGGTGTAATGCTAAAGTCAAAACACATTGTACGGGGTGGTTTGCTTTTGACTTTAACATTTTTACCCCGATAGTATGCCCGCATGTCCCCCGTAAAAGTTCAACTTTTACGGGGGACCGTAGGGGGGCTTATGTATCGGGGCGTTACGGGGCAGAGCCCCGTCCCCAAAAGATTTAAAAGATTTTGACTTTTATCTTTTTAATCTTTTAATTTCAATTCGACCCAACATCACCCCAATACCGCACCTCACCCCTAAAAATCTTCGTCACCATCTCCGAACTCAAATTGGTTATCTCATTTTCCTGGTTGACTATAACGGCTATAGCGTCAAGCGCGAAAGTTGTGGCCTGCAACTGTTCAAGCTCGCTCGCGTTTAGGGCGCGGGAACTCATTCCTAACATCACCCTGCCGCTTATAGCATCGCGAATACCCGGGCCGGAACCGGTGTGGTTGGCGTCGACCCTAACGTTGGGATTGAGCCGCTGATATTCCTCCGCAAGGCTCGCGATAATTCTTTCGAGCGAAGTAGAGCCGGAGAGCGAAAGGGTGCCTGTTAGGCCGCTCGGCGTGTATTCGGGGCCGGGCTGCTGCGACGGGACAAGCCCGCGGTTAGAGACAATCCGCTGCCCCGCGGGAGACATGACGAATTTCAAAAAATCCTCGGCCAGCTCGCCCACCTCACCCGTATTAGCAAGGACGAACGGGCGGGCGATCGGGTAGGAATTGTTCTGAACATTCGCCTCGGTCGGCGCGACGCCGTCGATCGTAACGGCCCTCACGCCATCGGAAACGGAACCGAGCGACGTGTATCCGATAGCAACCCGGTCTGTTCCGACTCTAGAAGTAATCGCGTCGGTAGAGTTCAAAACAACGGCTTCGGGGATTAGCCTGTCGGTGCCGTCGTAGATAATGTTCATGATCTCATCAAACGCGCCGCGCGTCCCCGATCCCGCCTCACGAGAAACCACCGTAATCTCACGCTGCCTCTCACCACGCCCGCCACCGCAAAATAAAGAGACAGACGCAACCACTCCCACCAAAACCAACAATAAAACCTTCCTCATAAAACCCTCCCTTCAATAGAATTTAGGTTATTTTTGTTCCAAATTACTACTATACTCATTCCACCTTAAAATGGTATCTGCGTTGTCCGGCGACATCGCGGAGTAGCGTGCAACCGTCGGGCGATACAGGTACTATTTTAAAGTGGAACCACTACATCCAGGTCACGATAAAAAGATAACTTATCGAAGTTTTATGAAAGTGTGTAATATGTAAAATGTTTGTAAAACATGATTATGCTTGCTTTGAAGATTTTTTAAACCTCGCCCCAAACATCCCATCCACCCCATGTTCAAACGGAGTGATACGCAAACAATTACTATCGTCAATATACATAGCCGGAATAACATCCGGCGGCGCGTCGAGCCTGAATTCCGAGTATTTGCTCAAAAACCACTCTACCTGATGCTCGTTTTCTTCAGGCTCCAGCGAACACGTAGAATAAACGATGACCCCGCCGTCGTCAACCAAATTGACCGCGCTGTCGAGCAATTCTCTCTGCAATCTCTGCATATTGACTACATCGTCTGCGGTTCGGACAAAACGCCCGTCGGGATGCCTTTGCAAAACGCCGCTTCCGGTACACGGGGCATCAAGCAATACCTTGCCGAACTTGCGCGTAAGGGGCGGGCGTACGCTGTCACACACAATCGGATATATGTTTTTGAGATTTAATTTATCGATAATCTCCGCAATCATCCTCATTTTCCACCGCGATCTGTCACACGCCGCTATCATGCCGGAATCGCCTATAATTTCCGCGATTAGTGTGGTTTTGCCGCCCGGCGCGGCGCACAAATCAATAACGCGGTCGCCGGACGCCAACCCCAAAAGCGCGACCGCCCAACCGCTCGACGGCGCTTGTATTGTGCAAAACCCGCTTTTCAGCAAACGAAGATTTTCTAGATCGAGCGACTTTTTCATCTTATAATACAAATTCATATACCCGCTGCCGGGTTCGCAAAGCGTACGCACATCCACCTCGAATTGCTGACGCGAAATGCTCGATGTCCTGCTACGGCGCAGGTAAATGGCGGGGCGCTCGTTGTTGAAAGCCATATTTTTTTTGGTGTTGCTGAGGCCATAGCGCGATAACCACCGCTCAACCATCCACTTGGGATGTGAAAACTCAACCGATAGCCGCCTCGCCAAATCGACACGAGGGTCGGGCAGCTCGATTGTGAATTTATTTTTGATGATGTTTCTGAGAATCGCGTTGACAAGCCCGGAAGCGTGCGCGACGTTTTTATCTTTTTTCACAAGGTCAACGGCCTCATTAACCGCCGCGTGGTCGGGCACCCTGTCTAAAAAAAGTATCTGATACGCCCCCATCTGCAAAATGCGCCGCACGTTATCAAGCTTGAGCTCGCGGTCATTCGCTATAAAACGATCAATGACATAATCGAGATATATCCTGTTCCGTATCACGCCAAAAACAAGTTCAAACACAAAACGCCTGTCGCGATGCTCAATCCGTTTTTGCGAAAGCGCCTTGTCGGTCAAACGCTCGAGATCGCCGGGGCGAGTATCAAAATCGGTGAGTATTTTTAGTACAAACTGCCGCGTGTTCATGCTTTTTTTAATCCCAGCATCTTTCCCACGGGCCGTCTTCACATATTTTTTCATTCCGGGCTTATTTACTCGGGTCTTATTCATTTCAGTATCGTTCCTTCGGGTATGGAATGCCCTAACAAAAACACTTTCACATCCATAGCCGATTTTCCTTCTGGCTTGATTCTATATATTCGGAGAATACCGCCGTCTCCGCATTGCACATCTATGCAATCGCCCTTTGAATATAATACAATGCCGGGAGTTATGTCGGAATTTATGTTAAAATCAACCGCAGCCCCCCACTCTATATTAACGCGCTTCCCGTCAACAAAGAAATATGTCCCCGGAAACGGCTTAAACGCGCGGATTTTATTGTAAATCGCTTCCGCGGGCAGCTTCCAGTCGATATGCCCCTCCGATTTCGACAATTTAGGCGCGCGCGTGGCCTCGGCGGAATTTTGTATAACAGGGCTAACATCCCCGCGCGCCAATTCATCAATCGATTCCATCAAAACATCCGCGCCCAAAAGGCTCAACCGTTCGTAAAGTTGGGGCGTAGTTTCATCGTTTCCAATCAATATCTTGCTCTGCCGGATAATCTCACCGGTGTCGATCCCCTCATCAATCCTGAACACCGTCACCCCCGTCTCCCTCTCCCCCGCCTCAATAGCCCGATGTATCGGCGCTGCACCCCTATATTTCGGCAATAATGACGCATGGATATTCACAGTGCCAAACTTCGGTATGGCAAAAACCGTCTTAGGCAATATCCTAAACGCCACAACAACAAAAAGATCAGGCGCGAAGGATTTTAATAGATTGATGAAATCGGCGTCCGACAAATTCTCAGGAGTTAATATAGGCCCAATCCCCCGCTCCCTCGCAAACCCGGTAACAGGCGAATCAAACAATTTCAACCCCCGCCCCTTAGCCCGCGCCGGCGTACTGACTACAGCAGCTACATCGTGCCGTTCAAGCAACTTTTCTAACGCCGGCAACCCAAACTCCGCCGAGCCCATAAAGACTGTTTTCATAGGTTGGTGATCTCCTTTTTGATGCGTTGCTCAATAACAAGCGGCATCACTCCCAATAACAGCGCGGCTATTGTTGCTCCAACCATTAAAATATCTTGGTTTGTAAAATATGCGTATGGTAAAGCTAAAAGCAATGTAACGCCTGCAAAAATCCATAACATATTTTTGGTTGTTTTGGTATAACGTTTGATTGCCAACATATTATTACGGGCTCTTAACATCTGGTGTAATCTACTTTCTTCATACATCTTATCTTCCCCTTTTCGCATCCATTCACCATTATTTTCTTCTACTTTTTTTAATTCATCGTTACCTGCGTGAAGGAGCCATCCAAGCCTGGTATAGATAGCAAATGGAATATTTTGACACTCTTTTAGCTTCCGGACTTCCTCTAATAGTTTAATCCCACCAGGATTATAAAAACATTCTAAATAATTATTTACTCTCTCAATTTCTTCGCGAAGTCGCTTGCCCTCAGCCTCTAATTCCTCGCGTTTGTATTGATAATTATCCTTCAAATAAGAGAGGTTAGTTATGATAATATCAGGAATTTTTTGTTCTCTTATTAGCTCCCTTAATCTTTCCATAAATTTGTTAAAATTATCGATTGTCTCGACCTCAAATTCTTTACCGTGCCGTTCCTTGAAGTTCTCCGTTTCTCGGACCTTGTCATCACAGAAAAAAATAATTGGCTTCTTACTCATAACGCCTCCTTTATTTTATGATATAATCTATTATGTTTTTCTCTAAATCTTCCAGGATTATTTTTAGCAAATCGCTATCGTTAGTGAATTCTTTATAAATCATTCTATCCTCTATTGATTTTTTAAACTTAGAAAGCCTTTGCCATTCCTTTTCAATTTTTTTCTTATTAGGATTATCAGAAGGAATATTCGGAGCTTCCGAATAAAAGTAAGCCATGCCTATGGGAAAGCTAACATTAGTTATGTCCAATGCTTGCAAAAGTTCTTCCGCCGTTCCAGATTCAGCTTGTATTTTCCCAGTTTTAATGTTTTTTGTCGGTGTACCCAATTTGTGGCGAAAAATCGCAATGACAAAATCGCTTTCGGCAATTATTTTTTCATTTATTATATTTTGTGGATATCCTGGTTGAGACGCTAAAACTTCCCATCCATCTACTTTTATCTCAAACCCACAATGCCTTTCATAGTTACCTCTTCTAAAATCAACTTCAAGATAAAGTAACTTCTCACGAATAGCACCAACATCACTCGGTGAAGCAATCACAATCATAATTTTCCCATTTTTATTTTTCGGATATCTCCTTTTTACAATTTCATTTTGCCTAGTTGGCAAAACGATTTTATCCCTATCGTCACTACAGGTATCCACTAAAAAATAAAGAATCGATGAGTCTAAACTATCAATCCCATTTTGATTTGTTAATATCTTATCTATTAAAAGATTGCGAGATACTAGCAAATCAAAATGAATCTCTACATGTTTTTGAAATTTAAACAATGTCGCAAGCATTATCGCCGATGTTTCTATGTCAACGTCTCCATTTTCAAGTTGCCAAAGTCCATTTTTTGACCAATGATATAATCTGGAAAGAAACGAAGTAGTTTTTTCTTGATATTTTTCATTGCCAAATATCGATGAATTTATTGCCAAATTAATTCCAAGTTGTGCGGCTTTGACTTGTAGTTTGGAACTCCATGCTACATCTTGTGTAAAGTTATCACATTGTTTGATAAGCCAGCTTTCTGCACTATCAATAGCTTCTACCAGTTTATATTTTTTTATTTTTTCAAATTCATTATCTGCTATATCGTTTATCTCGCAAGTTGTCAGTGCCTTTAATACATATGTTGTTGTTTCTATGTCAGATTCTTTGCCATCCAATGGGCTCCAACCTCCATCCGAATTTTTATGCTCTAATAGATTGTTTATCATTTTGACAGATCGCTCTGTTACGCCGTCTACGAATATAACAGAAGCCAATGCTGCTGCCGTATGTCTATATACATTAACCTTTTCTTCGCTTTTGATTGGTTGACCTGTAGCGGAGTTTTCAACCTTTGTGTCAACTAGATCAATTCTTACAAAATAACCTTCAGGTGAAATGTGGTTATTAAACCAGTTCAATGATTTTCTTAGTTTGGGATGCGATGGATCTTTTTGAAAAACCGGAAAGAGTAATTCTAATGCGTATCTCGTAAGGAAACCATTTGGCTTGGCATCTTTTAGTTTTTCGTGGTATTCCCCATGTTGGCTTTTAAGTTTATTATTCTCTCTTAAAACACCAAACTCACCGTTTGATTTCTGGTCATTGGCGAGCTTATCAATCAGCTGATTGTAAAAAGCATCACCGTTACCGCCACAATTTGTGATACCATTAACAGTTTTCTTGCTCATAACATCCTCTCCTTCAAAAAATTGGTTAATTGATTATTGTAAAAAACCCCACTATCTTCCAAAAACTTAAAATATTCAAAATATGAATTTCGTAAGTGTGGATATTTAGCGATTTTATCTAAAATGCGTTTTTGATAAGCAACATCTAAATAGAAGTTTTGTACTATTTCCAACCGTAAATCTAGTAACTGTTGCTTTGTTAATGTCGGATGGTTAATTACAGGACTTTCTACTGTAAATTCGCTAAAATCATAATCATTGGGAAGATAATTTTTATGATACTCATTCCATATTGGAGTTCCTGGAAATGGTGTGATAAATGATACTACGATCTCATCAATTGGAGTAGTACGCAAAAAAATGTTATAATTTCTTATCTTTTCTACTGTATCATTAGGAAAGCCGATGATTAAAAATGCTTTAATTACTAATCCTATCTCGTCGGCGATATTCAATATTTTATAATACTCATCTTTAGATATTGAAAAATTGCCTTTTAATTTATCTGCGTCTGTATTGTCTGTTTCTATGCCAATACTTAGTTTCATGCATTTTGCTTCTTTCAAAGCATGTAAAATTTCAGCATCCAATTTATCAAGCCGAAATAAACCAAACCAATGAATCGGTAAATCTCTTTTTACAAACTCATTGCATATATCAATAACTCTCTTTTTATCATGATTAAAAGTTAAATCGGGGAAAAATATTAGGTTCGTGCCATATGTATTGTGTAAAGATTCTATCTCATCCAAGACGCTTTTTGGGCTTCGCCAAGTAATTTTCTTACCCCATATACTTTCTGAAGAACAAAATATACAAGAATACGAACATCCTTTTGAATAAATAACTTGCGCAACTCCTTTTTGTAGTGATGCGGCAGGGTAAGTGATTTGAAATTGTTTATACTTTGATATAAATTCAAGATGCCTTTTAGGAAAGGGGAGTTGATCAATATTCTCAATTCGTTCTCTATTGCTTGTTTTTAAAGGTACACCATTTTCATTTTTATACCATATTCCATTTACATTCGATAAACTTTCTTTTTGAATAATGTTTTTGATTACATCTCGGAGAGCATATTCACCCTCACCTTTTATAACGATATCTATTGGTTCTTCTTTGATTACTATTTCAGGCATAGCAGAAGAGTGGTAGCCGCCAAAAATTATCGTTGGTGCTTCTTTATTTAAGTCTCTGAAAACAGTTTTTATCTTCTTTGCTAGTCCGAGGCAATATGGATATTGATACGTATAAACACTAAAACATACTGCTAT
The DNA here is from genome assembly GCA_031286265.1 of Chitinispirillales bacterium. Lineage (GTDB taxonomy): Bacteria > Fibrobacterota > Chitinivibrionia > Chitinivibrionales > Chitinispirillaceae > GUT77. Next base: position 15,661 of record JAITUP010000168.1, read on the forward strand.
TATTGAAGTAGATAAAAATTCTTGAAACAATTTATCTTCATCTATTTTGCCATAGTGTATGTCAGAAATAACATCTATTTGTTCCAGTATCGCTTGAAAATATTCCAAAGATAGTGGCTCGGGCTCGCTTGTGCGGGAAAAAGGGTCTGCTTTATTAAGATAACCGAGAGGTTGTATTAAAAGAACTTTATTCATATTTGTGAGCAACTCCTCTGTTATATCTGAACATCATAAAAATTAATATCCCGCCGTAAATAATTTGACGTATATTGGCTGCAACAGAACTCGGCATACCCACAAATCGTAACGCCTCTGGCAATAAAACAAGAAATGCAGAGGCTATAACGCTCCCCCATAGATTGCGCATTCCACCAATTATAACGATGGAGAGAATAAAAACAGATTCATCAATCGTAAAACTTGTTGGATCGATGTAAGTGATATAGTGTGCATAAAGTGTCCCCGGAACGGCAGCAAACATTGCGCTCATGGTAAAAGTGATAACCTTGAAAAGATACACATTTTTACCCAGTGACTGTGCGAAAATTTCGTCTTCGCTTAAAGCACGTAAAGTGCGACCAAATGATGATTCTGTCAGTTTTTTTAGAAAGAAAAACATTAAAACTACTAAAAATAATGTCAAAAACAAAAAAGATAGCCTGCTTTGTATCATAACACCAAATAGTTCAATGCTCGGAATGCCCGGTATACCAAAAGCCCCTCTTGTAAGTGATGTCCAGTTATGCATCAGTGAAAAAATAACAACCTGAATGCCCAAAGTACAAACGATAAAATAACTGTCAACTGTACGCAAGGCAATGGCAGATACAATCAATGCCAATAATCCGCTTAATAACATCGCGATAGGCAAAACCAATAAAAATGGGAGTTGGTAATTGACAGCAAACAAAGCCGCTGTATATGCCCCTACGCCGTAAAATCCGGCATGAGCCAAGGACATCATTCCACCAAAACCGGCAGAGAGATTCAAACTTTGCGACAGCATTATATATATACCCACCAATATCAATAGATGTAACATATATTCCATATCAAATCTCTACCTTTTTCAATCGTTTACCGCTAAAACCAAGCGGTTTTATTATCAAAAACAAAATCAGGATAACATAGGTTATTGCATCCATCCATCGACTACCGATATAATAAGATGTCAAATATTGTGCAGTTACCAACAGCAACGCACCGCCAATCAATCCTCGATTGCTGCCCATACCGCCGATAATCATCGCCGCTACGCCATAAAACAGCCAGCTAAAGCCCATTGTTGGCCTCATATCCGTATCAAAAGCTATTAAAATCCCCGCTACTGATGCTAATGCCGAGCCAATAGCAAATGCCCACAATATAATCCTATCGGAACAAATACCAACAATATTGCTTAATTCAGGATTGCTTGCCACGGCACGTATATTTCGTCCTATGCGGCTACATTTCATAAAAAACGCGCAAGCTGTAAATAATACCAAACAAACCGTAACCGTTACAATTTGAGTATTAGAAATAACGGACCCGAAAAACTCGTGCCCAGTTCTGATTTCTCCAGTCCGAACACTAAGAGGTCTATCGCCCCAAAGCAGGGAAATGATATTTTGCAAAACGATATAAAGCCCCAACGAGGAAAGCATCAATGCTACGTGCGAGGAGTTGCACTTTCTTAGTGGCTTGTATAGGACTATTTCGGATAGCATTCCTATGGCAGTTGTGCAGATAATAGCTAATGAGATGGATAGGAAGAGCGATAATTGGAGCTGAACAAAAAACAGGTATGTGAAATAAGGTGCGAAAGTTATAATGATAGCTTTTGTGAAGTTGAAAAAATTGCTGGATTGATAGGCTATAGAGAACGAAAAACCTATTAGTAAAGTCAACGAGAAAATGATTAAAATCAAGATAAGTAATTGCATAGATTATCCATAAATTTAAGGTTTAGTCTTTTGCTTTAGTGTTGAAAAGAATGGGTGGTTTTCATTATATGCGTTTAAAATTTGATCATTCTCTTGATAAATTTTCCATTGTTCTAAAAATCGTCGTTCAAATTCCTTAACTATAAATCGATTGTCTGTTTTAAGTCCAATAATAATATTGGGGATATCATCAGAAACAGAGTTCGAGTCCTTTTTCTCATATTCATTAAAAGTTACTGCATATAACATTATTCCGCCTGTCGACAGATAAAAACTATTTAGAAATGGGCTCTCAGTTTCTGCCGTGGCTATTAAACTTTTAGCCGCCAAATCATGTAAAATATAATGAAGTGCCCCTAAAAGATTATCGAAATTTATTTTATTAGCACCTCTACTAATAAGATTCTTTATTTTTGTACTGGTTTTAAAATCGTTGTATAAAAGACCAATATCAATTGGAAGTATTATTTTTGTTCTTTCTTGGCCTAAACTTTCGTCTTTTAGAAAACCTGCAAATGTCATGAGAGCTTTTGAATATTTTCCGTCTTTACTTGTATATTCTTCATTGTCAAATAACGCATGTCCTGGTAACAATGTCGGACCAGAGAAGTGCAAATATTCTCTATCCTTGTGGTTTAAAACTTCTATAGCTGCTTTATAAAAACTTTTATAATCTTCTATTTTGTTTTCTGCTAATTTTTGGAGATCAGCGATAATCTTAGTTTGCGCGGTAGCATCCTTGGTTTGCCTAACTGCAAAATATATTCCTAAAATAGTTCCTCCAATACCAATAGATGTAATAACGCTAAATACTGCAGAATCATTAAAATAATTAGTCAGTAATCCATAATGCCCAAAAACGTAAGCCACTGTTATTATTATCGCCACCCCCAAAGAACCACAAAAATATTCTTTTCGAGTTAGTATATTTTCATGCTTTATAAAATAAAACAACCACGATAAAAATAAAATTAACGCTGTAATAAAGAACACCAATGCCGTTTCGCCAACTTTGCACCACTCCATTTCAATCCTCCAAAATTTTAAATTGTCCATCTTTTATTGTTTTCCATACCAACTCCCTATCAACAAACTGCCTACCCGTATTTGACAATCTAAAATTTCCAAAAATCCCATAAAAATCATCTATAAAACGAAGTCCTTTTTGAATATCCAGCCCCGTTGTACCATACCTGTTCATAACAGTTGATATTAAAGGGACGGCCTCATAGGACATTACTGTCAAAATATCCGCCCAAGCACTATGTCTTTCACGATATTTTGCTTGAAAGTTTGAGTGCAAGGTATCATTAATAATTTTCGGATAGGAATAGATAACCCCGTTAGCCGTTTCTCCTGCCAATTCAATAGTTTCTCTTGATTCGATGCCTGATATTGAAAACCATTGAATATCTAAATTTAATTCCCTTGTCTGTCTCAAAATATCCGCAAATTCTTTGTTAGTTACAGCAAGCAAATATCCGTACCTTGCCCCGCTTCTTCTTATACGGTCGAGCTGTACTCTGAAATCTGTAGCATCACTTTCGTAGCTTTCGGTGAAATAGTTTGAATTTCCAAGTTGATCAAGACTTCGAGTAAATACATTAGCCGTATAAATATTTGGAGGCACATTCCCATAAAACACCGCAATTGTTTCATCTGGAAATCTACTATTGAATTCCTTAGCCATAAACATAGCTTCCGTCTCACCGTTTACAACGAGATTAAATAAAAAGTTTTCCGCTCTTTCATTGATAAGCGGGCTAATTGCCGAAGTATTTATCATAACAACATTATTTCTGTCTACTTCTGGTAGAATAGCTAAAATTACACCGGTAAGTGATCCAAAGACCAACGGCACCCTGTCTATCATATGTAATTTATTAAAAGCAGAAACACCGGTTCTTGGATCGCTTTTTGAATCCTCATATACAATTTCCAATCTGCGCCCATTAATTCCTCCGGAAGCGTTAACTTCTTCAACCGCGAGGTCAATACCCCGTTTCACAGATAATCCATAAGGTGCCATGTTGCCCGTTAATGGTAAAATTGCACCAACTTTTACAATGTCTTGCCTATTTTGGCATGACAAAAAAATAAATGACAATATTACTATCACAATTAGACAATTGTTTTTTCTCAAACTAAACCTCACATTTTAATTATTTTTTAATAATCCCTAATTCCAATTCTATCTCCTTATTTACCATACTCTCCAGCAACTGACTTTTATGCTCAATAATCACAAAAGTCACATTTTTCTTTTTCAAATCGGCAATGCATTGAAATAAAATTTCTGAGTTCCTCGTGTCCACCCCCGCAAACGGTTCATCAAGCAATGCCAATTTCGGCGAATGAATCAAGATATTTCCGAAAGCCAATAATTGTCGTTCACCGCCACTCATATTGAAAGGTGTACGCCTTCGCATTGTTTTTAGTACGGGCAAAATTTCAAACGTCTTATCTTTTCGCTCTTTTGCCTCAGCTTTCGAATAAATTCCCGCCGAAACAGATAAATTCTCTTCCACTGTAAAATCCTCAAACACGTTTTTCTTCTGCGGCATATAGGCAATGCCGTAGCGTATCATCGCCGAAACGGGTAAGGCAGTTATTTCTTTTTCTTCAAAAACTACTTTTCCTTTCGGCTCACTCGCCCATGGTTTCAATAAACCATATATTGTTTTCAAAACAGTACTTTTGCCTGAACCATTACCACCGTTAAGTAAAACAATATCACTTCTCTCCACAGAAAACGAGACATCGGTCAATACCAACTTTTTGCCATAACCTGCGGTTATATGTTCAACTTTCAGCACATGATACCTTTTTTTCTCTAATTTTCGCAATTTCAATAAGGCGTTCCAGCCTGTCTTTATCGTCTGTTTTTTCTGCTTCTTTCCATATCATATCATGCCAATTGTAAAACATATTACAAAGTAATTGATTGGAAACCAAGGTATAAGGCTCATCTTTCCCACCCTCATATGGACCTCTAACCACAACATGTTTTTTATCAAATATCATAAAAGAAGCAAATGGTAGGCATATTTCTTCGTTTACAAAAGCATAATAACTTTTTTTTTCACGCGTGTTACCCTTAACAATGTTTTTAAGTACACCCTCTAATTTTGCAACAGATGGATAAGCTAAGTATCTATATTTTATCTTTTTATCGGTTGCAAATTGATCTTTCAAGTTATTCATCTTACTCCTACCTTTTGGATCATCTCCTCTATATTTGTAATCTAAAGAAGCTGTATAAATGGAACTCTCTGTTTTTTTATATATCCTTTCTATCTCGTCTACACATTCTTCAAATGATTTAAATGCTGTTATAGAATCTTGGGGAAGAGTATTTAAGATTTTTTTTAAACAGTTTTCTATGCCATTAAATGATGACTTATGTTCAATAACAACTGTTATACAAAAAAGTATTACTGCTGATAGGACACATCCTTGAAAAACAGTAAGACCTCCCGTAAAAGCACCATAGAAAAAGAGAATTATACCCGCGATAATCGTAAGAAATGATAGTATATTTCTTCCTATATATTCAATTTTCAGCATACAATCCCCTTTTCCATTTGCAAAACGTAGTCACTCGTTTCCTTTATATAGTCAGGATGATGCTCAATTTGCAAAATAGTCTTTCCCGCTTCCTTCAACTGCTTGACCAATTCAATAATTTTCACCCTATTATCCTTATCAATTCCCGCCACAGGTTCGTCAATCAAAAGCAATTCAGCATTATTGGCGATACAACAGCCGATGGTTAGCAATTTTTGTTGACCGTAGGAGATTTCGCCGGCTAACTCATTTCGTTTTTCCGACAAAGAAACCATTTCCAAAATTTCGTCTGCGCGTTTTTGTTGCTCTTTGGTTGGGTAGGCGAATTTTTTCTTTTCTAACGCCAGCATGATGTTTTCGTAAACAGTCATTTGCGTAGCGAGGCGCAAGTCTTGAAAAGTGCGCCCGATACCCATTCGGTTTACGCGATAGGGCGAAAAACGGGCGATTTTCTTGCCTTTTAGTTCTACGCTACCCTCGTCCGGCTTCAAAAAGCCGGAAATTATATTGATCAGAGTCGTTTTGCCCGAGCCGTTGCCGCCTTTGAGCGTGTACACGAAACCCTCTCTCAAACGGAGGTTAGTACCGTTTAGGACTTGGACATCGCCGAAGGATTTGCGGATGTTTTTTAGTTCAAGCATTTTGTATATCTACGGGATTTTAGCCAAATTATGCCGGCATATTGTTAAAAAACTATCGCTATTTATATAATTTACTATTTTGCACACCGAATGTCAATAATTATTTTGAAATTTCTTTAATTTTTTGGTGGCCGTAGATGAGGCATTTTTGGCCTTCGTCATTTTGAGCGTATTCCTAAATTAGAAATGAGTTGTTGCGGAGATTCCCAAGGAATTTCAGGCGGCTCGGCAAATGTTGGGTCATCAATGCTACCGTAGAGAGAGCGCAATAGCTCCCGTTTTCCCTCCCCTGAGGTTTGAGGAAGGGGCAGAGCAGGCATAGGCGCAAGGAAAATCCCACCATCCCTCTCGGTAATATCAAACATATCACCGACAGACAAGCCAAGGTTTTCAACAATCACCTTAGGCAAAGTAATCTGTGAATGCGTACGATATTCGGTTAACATAATTTTATCCTCCCGCTTCTTCATACAAAATTGACCGCCGCATAGCGCGGAGGCCCTAAAGGTAATATACATCATGGTAGAGACGGGAGCTTTTTTTTGGCCTTTTTAGGTTTTGCAGTAAGCTCGGTTTCCAGCACTTTAATTTTCTTTTCCTGGGTAACTTTCTTGGCCATCTTGAGCCTCCTCTCTGTTAGGAACTATTACTATTAACCCAGCGGTGATTAATCTATACCTATGGTTTTCGTAAGTCGTTGATTTTACGAACGTTTTTGCGAAAAATAGTATCGTTTTAAGCGCGTCGGGTTAATATGAATTATTACCTATTATTAATATACGCTATCGGAAAACGAAAAGCAAGGGGAGATAGCATTTTTTTGTTTTTTGTCGCAAAAAAACGCGAGTCGGGATGGCGGCTTTGCTACGCTAATGCCGCTTAGTCAGCAACCCGCTAACCCCGTAAGCTCTTGGTAAACTTAGGGGGAAAGAACAAGGCGAAAGCCTAGGTCGTTGATTGCGATTTTGCGGAGTTGGCTGCGCCTCCGATAAACAAGTTGGCTTCGCGCGGTATTTTTTAGGCTTCACTTGATATTTTTTCCGCACGGATGTATATTGTAAGTAGGGCAGGTAGGGAGTGTAGGGGGCGGTTTAATCATTACGTCGGGAGGTTATTGGATGGGAAGCATGATTGTCGAAAACGCTAAAGTTATGGCAAAGGGGCAGATAACGCTCCCGAAGGATATTCGGGCGAGAATTGGTGTCGGCACGGGCGACAGGGTCGCGCTTATCTGCGAGGGCGAGCGGGTCATATTGATGAACGCCGCTATCTATGCCATGCGAGCGCTCCAGAACGGCATGGCAGGCGAATGGGAAAAGGCGGAAATTAACTCCGACGACGATGTCATGGCGCTTGTAAAAGAAGTCAGAGATGAGATTGAAGGCCGATGAAAGTATTTATTGACTCGAATGTTTTGATATCAGCCGTTAGAGATCCAAGCGGCAGGCCTTTTCACGCCTTTTGGAACCGGTCCCGCGCGTTAGTCGCGTCGTTCTCCGTGGCGCTCCATCAGCCACCTTTTGGATAAACATACGCGCCGAGGAAAGCGGGAATTTTGTTGACACACGGGTTATTTAGGATTGTAAACAAGGTCTAACCCGTATTTCACGTATCTTGGGAACTCCGTATCGCTACTGATCATGGTTATGTTTTCGGTTATCGCCTGTGCGATAATCATTCTGTCGGTTGGGTCTTTGTGGCCGTAGAGCAGGGGTAGGCATGCGAGGGTTTGGAGGTGTTCTTTGGCGATGTATTTAATTTCAAAGCCCAGTTCGTTGGTTATATAGCCGATTATGTCTTCGGCAGATTTCCATTGTTTGACTTCAATTTTATTGGATTGCTGCAGGGCTATCAATTCTTCTACGCACCTTGACGAAATGTATATCCGGTTTTCGCAATCATAGATAACAGCCTTAACTTTTTTAGAAAGCCGACCTTTATCAGACGCGCAGAAGATAAGGATATTTGAATCAATCAGGTAGCGCATGCTATCTCATCGCTGCCTTCATATCGTGGATTATCATAAAACCTTTCGGGTTTTTTTCCATCCACTCACCGGCTTTCGACAATTTTTTAGGCTTTGCAGTAAGCTCGGCTTCCTGCGCCTTAACTTCCTTTTCCTGCGTAACTTTCTTGGCGGCCATCTTGAGCCTCCTCTCTGTTAGGAATTATTACTATGAATTATTACCTATTATTAATATACGCTATCGGAAAGCGAAAAGCAAGGGGAGATAGCATTTTTTTCATTTTTTTGCTTTTTGCCGCAAAAAAACGCGGCTCGGGGTGGCGGCTTTGCTACGCAATCCAATAACTTCTCAATCTGCTCATTCAGAAAACCCCATTGGTTAATTCCTATCTGCTGTAAATCGTTTAAAATTCTAATATCTATCCTCAATTTGTGAATCGTATTAGCACAGTCGATAATCCAATTAGTTTTTTGTGAGCCGATACGTATATCGGGCTTCAAACGGTCGCGAACGAGGTTTATACGATTCTCGGCGCTCTCTTCACGAACAAAAAAAGACCCCCGGCTTTCAATCAGGCTACTAACAGAGGGCATTTTACGTCTCTTTTCAACCGCTTGCGCGGTTTGGAAATTGGCCGGTTCACCAATGCTTTCTAGCTATTTTTGAGCTTAGGGGGAAACAGCAAGGCGGAAACCTATGTTGTTGTTGCGATTGTCCGGGGTGTTGTTGTTGCGATTGGACACACGGCAGTTCCTCGCATCGTTGTTCCAACTGCCCCCGCGGATTACGCGGTTGGAGCCCTTCAGCCGACTCACTCCGCGTGGGAAAAGAACATATTAACCCGGCGGTAATTGATCTCAACATTAAAATCAACTTCAAAACATTAAAGTCAAA
>JAITUP010000177.1 GCA_031286265.1 Chitinispirillales bacterium
ACTATGCTCGAAGTGAGGGAGGGTGTACAGTGTACACCCTGCATTATGATTGAGAGAGGGAACTTTGAGCCCCTGTCACCAAAAAAGAATTTGATTTTAAAGATTTTGATTTTAAAGACCTTAAAGGCTTTGATTTTAACGTTGAGGTCAATTGCCGCCGGGTTAATAGGTCTGTTTTTTGCGTTGTAGCCGCCAATCATGTATATTGTATAATGTCGAGGTGTAGATAGCGTGTGGATGAATTGTCCCGAATGGTGAGGATAGTTACCTTTAGATATAGGCGGAATTGACCTATGCCCAAAATTTTTAATGTCGCCGGCCCATGTGTTCCGGGCGATCACTACATGCTTGATCCGTTTCGAGGCATTGGCGATGAGTTGATGGGGCTTATTGGTGACAAGCAGTATTTCATCATCCACGCGGCGCGGCAGACCGGGAAGACTACGCTTCTGAAAGAACTCACTCGCCAATTAAACGGGCAGGGAGAGCACTACGCGCTATATTGCTCGTTGGAGGCATTGAGCGAGTTACCGGAGACTAAAGAGGGAATCCCCTCTTTAGTAAAGACCATAAAAACCGCCCTTGAAGACAGTGATATGCCGGACGGTTACGCGGTGGATGCCGATTATAGCGATGTCACCAATGTTTTACGGAGATCGCTTGTGAAGTATTGCAAGGTGTTAGACAAACCGCTAATTATCTTTTTTGACGAGGCGGACTGCCTGTCCGGCGGGACACTTATAAGTTTTTTGAGACAGCTCCGAAACGGCTACATAAACAGGCCAGAACCACAATTCGTCCACTCCGTCGCTCTTGTTGGGATGCGGGACCTTGGAGACTACAAGGCTCAAATTCGGACAGATTCCGAATCGCTCGGCGGCATGAGCCCGTTTAACATCGTGACGAAAAGTTTTAATTTAAGAAATTTTACAGAAACAGAAGTGGTTGAATTATACACACAGCATACGGCTGAAACAGAGCAAACGTTTGAGCCGGAAATGATGAGCTACGTTTTTGAACAAACGCAGGGGCAACCTTGGCTCGTGAACGCGGTAGCCCGTGAATGTGTGGAAGAGATAATTAAAAAAGGTTATTCCGCCCCCATCATCAAAAAATTTGCTGAACAAGCCGTGCAAAACATATCCCTCAGCAGAAGAACACACACTACAAGCATGATTGAAAGGCTTAAAGAACCGCGTGTCCGTAAAATCGTCGAACCGATTATCTTGGGCGAAGGGTCTATCGACAAAACTTCCGATGACTATCAATACACAAAAGATGTAGGGCTTATAAGAGACGACTTGGGTAAAGTCGAACCGGCAAACCCAATATACGCAGAACTGATTATCAGGGTATTAACATGGTACGCGCAAGACTCAATAAACGATAATCACAAAGAATACGTCATTCCGCGGTACCTGAAAGATGATAAGATGGATATGAATTTTTTGATAAGGGACTTCCAAACATACTGGCGCGAAAACAGCGATATATGGATAAATCACTACAAAACCAAACTCTACGAATATAACGAAGCAGCCGCGCATTTAGTTATACAGGCATTTTTGCAACGTGTAATCAACGGCGGGGGATACATCATCCGCGAAATGGCGCTTGGCACGGGACGGTGCGACCTGTGCGTAGTCTACGGCGAACAAAAATATCCTATCGAACTCAAAATCAAACAAAATATAAGAAATCAATCCAAAATATACGAACGGATAATAAAATACATGGACAGCATCGGCTCGGATGTGGGATGGCTCGTTATTTTTGATAAGGACGCGGAAAAATGTTGGGATGAAAAGATTTACATGAAAGAAGAAATAATAGATGGAAAGAGAATCGTTGTGGCGGGGTGCTGAAACGCTCGGTTAAAAGGGAAAAATAAAGAAACGACTTTTGAAATAAATCTGATGGCTATATGTGTGTGTATTTTCAACGCAAATGTTCCGGCATCTCTACGGCTCTGCCGCGTAGGCCGGGAAGCTTGCCATTTTCAGTTGTCCAGCCATCACCGCGTTTGAACAAGCCGCCGAGAGTGCCGTCGGCATTTATTCTCCGCAGGGTAATGTTAGCGCCGTTGCCGGTGTCCGTTTTTTCTGGAGGTGGAGGCAACACAATACTGCCGACGTATGCGATGTTGTTTGGGAATGTAGAGTTACCGGTACTGCCGCTCACACGTCCCACTCTTGCTCTGGGGTTGTTGCAAATTCGACGGTCCACAATTGGGCCGATAGCTTTCACTTCGGAATTCAACGCAGCGCAATTAGTCACGCTAACACCCCGAACATCACCGGCCACACCACCAACCAAGCAATTACCGCTGATTGCTCCGGTGGAATAGCAGTTGTTCAAATTACTAGAGACAATCCATCCCACTATACCACCGACAAGGTGTGTACCGCTAACAGTAGCTGTGGAGTAGCAGTTGCTTAGGCTACCACCACCTACATTGCCGGCTACGCCACCAACTTGATTGCGGCCGCTGATTTTGCCGGTGGAATAACTGTTGATTACGATATTGCTACGCTCACCTATATCTGCATTGCATGATGCGCAAGAAAATCTGCCGCCAACCATTCCGGCTACGCCGCCAACCGCGTCATTACCGCTGACCATAGCGGTAGAATAACTGTTCATAACGCTACTACAGCCAATGTAACCGACTATGCCGCCAATATTGCCGATGACAGGGTAACTTCGGCGGCTTGCATAGCTGGTATCATCCACTGCAATAATGGCGCCTCTGACCTTGCCGGTAGAGTAACTGTTGTCAATAATACTACCGCAGCTAATACTCCCGGCAACAGCGCCGACTCGTCGATTACCATAGATATTCACATTCACAAGTCCAAGATTTTTCACACTACCGCGATTAATATGACCAAACAGGCCTTGATCTTCCCTATCGGGATAATTTATAGTGAGGTTGCTTATAACATATCCGGCGCCATCAAATGTGCCGGAAAATATATTGTCTCCATTAATGGCGCGATTTCCAATCGGCTCCCAATTTTCATATCGGGCCAAATCAATATTATTGGCGAGCTTGATTGTTTTGCCTGCAAAGTTATCACGCACCGACTTTCCGCCCAAAGTTCCGTTGACAATTTGCGCCAACTCCATCAATTCCTCGGCGGTAGAAATGGTAAAATGATTCGCTCTATGATTGGCGGCAATAACATCGGTATACCAGGCATAACGCCCGTTCAATTCCATAATTTTTACCGTCACCGCATCCGAAGCCGCCGTATTAGCTGTTGACGTTGCGGTCACAATAAGTGAGCTCGCTGTTTCATTTGCGGCAACGGAGAGCAATCCGTCGACGTTTATAGTTGTCAACTGCGACGAGTTGCCGGATACTGTCCATGCCACGGTTTTATCTACGTCCCAGCCGAAAACATTCGCGACAAATAACTGCGTTCCTCCTTTGCCCACAAAAATATTCACGGGTAATACCGCCACACGATATATTGCCGTTCCGAAATGTGTGGGAAACTTCGCGGCGGTTCCCAAGCCGGGCAACCAGCCATCCTCTATCGTCCAGCCGTTTATTTCATTAAAGCGTCCACCGATAGTTTTGTCGGCTCTGATAGTGGCTATCGTTATGTCTTCGCCGTCTAACCTGTTCGCGCCTTTACTGTCCCACGAAGCGTTGCCGACAGCATTTTTCATTTCGTTGTAGGCGACATTGTTTGAAAGTAAAATCCCGCTACCGCCGGAACAACCAACCACACGCCCCACTGTCGTGCTATTTCCTTCCACTTCAGGATTCAGCGCAGCGCAGCCATAAATGCCGTAAACAGCACTACTGTCACTAACATAATCGGAATCGAAGCCGGAGCCAGCAGAACCGCCGAAGCTGATTTCACCCATGATGCGTCCCACTATGCCACCGACACAAGCGTTGCCGATAACCGTACCAACAGAGTAACTATTGATTACCATGCTTTTTTCAACATATCCCACCACACCGCCGACACTTGTTTCGCCATTGATCATAGCGGCGGAATAACTATTGGCTACGATGCTTTTTTCAACAAATTCCGCCGTAGTATCGACACATGCTTCATCGCCGATTATATCGGTGGAATAACTGTTGACCATACTACTTCTTTCATCAAAAATCTCTCCCGGTAAAATGGCGCAGATTACGCTATACCGCCTAATGATCCCTTTCATAAACCCAATTACGCCGCCAATTACTGCCACGCCACTGATTTTGCCGGTGGTATAACAGTTGTCCACTCTACTGTTGTCAATAAATCCTGCCAAACCACCGACCCACTGTCTGCCACGGATATTCACGTTTACAAGCCCAAGGTTTCTCACTTGCCCGCCGCGGATATAACCAAACAGACCCTGACTGCTTGAGTCGGGGCGGTTGATGGTGAGGTTGCTTATAACGTATCCACCACCGTCAAACGTTCCGGAAAATATGCTGTTGGTATCTAAAGCGTAATTTCCAATCGGTACCCAGTTATCATATTGAAACAAATCAATGTTGTTCATGAGGGTAATAGTCTTGCCGGAAAAATTATCTCTCTCCGGTATTCCACCCCAAGTTCCATTGACAATTTGAGCCAATAGCGCCAACTCTTCCGCCGTGGCAACTGTGAAATTTATCACTTCAGGATTATCGGCATAAGCGCCAAGCGATATTTCCGTGACGACCGATTCCACCTCCCGCATGGCCTCCGCACCGCACCCTACCGCGAAGATGGTTACCGCTATTGCGCGTGATAATATTTTGAGAGCTTTCAATACGTTATAGCTTCCATTTTGATTAATGTTGTCGGAATACTCATCACAATATAAAATATAATATAACGGATATTGTCAGAGATTCAATCTTGGAGACAGCGTACCGAGAAGCCGCTATTCCTCTTGAAAGAACGTCTGTGCACAACAGGGACGCTGTTTGGGCTCAATATGAATCGAAATATGGCGCTAATAGCGCCAGCTTCGGTAGCGCTCCACCAAGCACTGATTTTGCCGATACTCCAAAAATCGTAATGCCAATAGCCACCGGGCAAAGCCGAAAAACCAAAATCATCCGTACCCGGAATAAATCCGCGACCATCGTCCACCCAACCTGTCGTGGCCTTCAATCTCATTCCCGAGTTGGCATTAATATCATCAGTACTGGCAAAACGAACTAATATCGTCCAATCGTTATCGGTAGGCAGACGCCAACCTGCCGGGCAAGCCGACAGCGCCGATTCCCAATCGTAAAAACGCCCGTATTTTTGGCAGTTACTTTCATCTTCGTGATAACACCAAGAATATTCGGACGCATAGTTCAAATTCTCTGCCATCCAAACTTGAGTGCCAATAACCACCGTACGATAAATTCGACCATCTCTCGAATCGGTAAATGAACCATAATCTATCGGGTTAAAATGGCCGACTGTGTCGACTATGTCGCCATCAGCAGCGGTACTCTCTTTAGAATCGGCCCTATTATTGCCGCATCCTGCCAATATAAATGTCAGAAAAAACAACAATGTCGTAACAACGCCAAAAAATAAGCGCCTCCCGCACCTCACCACTCGCTCAATATGGCCCATAATACAATTCCCCCGTGCTGAAAAGAAAAATATAATACACCACCAACACCCATATACTATACTTAAATATAAGGATAAAACGACAAAATAACCAAAAATACCCAAAAGGAGGGTGGAAAATGCGGAAATTGATGGTTTTAGCGGCTTTTGTGGCTGGTATGGCGGCTGGCGGAGGGTATGCGCAGGAGATGCCGGTGGAAATACGGAGGTTTTTGGAGAACTATCCGAATAGCACCGGATCTTTTAACCCTCAAAGCTTCAGGGAGATGGGGGTTATTCCCGCCTCGGCGCAAATGAGCGATTTAAGGTTTAGGACACTTCAAGCGCACGTATTTAAACAGGATATTTCTCTTGATGATTATCCTGATACCGTTGTCCTTAGTGAGGTTATTGAACCAAGCGGTTTTTGGCGTGTTTTGGTAATGGTGCATGATAAACCGTTTTATACGCTAAGATTAGATAATAGAACCGGAGAACCAAGAATTATTGAAGCTACTAGCAATGCCGGCGCTGAAATCAGAAGTAACCTATGGATACCATTATTAGAAAAGTATCCAGAATCAACCGGAATCAACCCAATATTAGTTACAGTGGGTTGCGATGTAAATATTAGGAGGGTTCACGAATTTTTATATTTCAAGCAACTCGGCCCTCGGAAAGTATACTATGGTAGTGTACGCGGCTTTGATAATCCGTTAGACCCATTATTTTCCACTTCTATTGAGACTTTGGATGACAGCAGAATATTAATAAGATACTTAAAAAAGCGTGGCGGAGTTCGCGTAGATTGGACTAATAGAGGCAATAGAAATAATAACGTAAATGAAAGTATGAAACAAATTCTTCTTGAGTAGTACCACCGTGAAACCGGAAGAAATTACAGGATGGCCGTTTGATCCTCAGGGTGGGAATGTTTACATTTACAATAAAGTAGTTAATAAAATTAATTTTTGTCAGGAGAGATGGATATTGTCGAGATTGTTTTTTGCTACCTGCCAGACTTTGCACTGCTCAGAAAATTACCAAAAAAAATAACACACACCACCACATCCCATATATTATCTTAAATATTAAGTGTAAATATTAAACAATAAGTATAAATATTAAAAACACTAGAAATAACGACAAAATACCTAAAAGGAGGGTGGAAAATGCGGAAATTGATGGTTTTAGCGGCTTTTGTGGCTGGTATGGCGGCTGGCGGAGGGTATGCGCAGGAGATGCCGGTGGAAATACGGAGGTTTTTGGAGGACTATCCG
>JAITUP010000225.1 GCA_031286265.1 Chitinispirillales bacterium
GGCGACCGCTTACGGGGGACACGTGGGCATACTATCGGGGTAAAAATGCTAAAATCAAAACCAAAACCACCCTATCGACTTGTTTTGACTTTAGCATTACACCCGCCCGTAGGGTTTTAAGGGTAAGGGTTTTAGCGTATTAGGTTTTAGAATGGGGGCGTTACGGGGGCGGAGCCCCTGTCACCAAAAGATTTTAAAGATTTTGATTTTAAAGACTTTAAAGGCTTTGATTTTAACGTCAAGGTCAATTACCGCCGGGTTAATACTGTGCTGTGGAGGGTGGTTAATAAACCCCCTAAATCCTCTAATCGTTCCTGCTAAGCACCGCTAAAAATGCCTCCTGCGGTACCTCCACGTTGCCGATTTGCTTCATGCGTTTCTTCCCCTCTTTTTGCTTTTCAAGCAACTTGCGTTTGCGGGAGATATCGCCGCCGTAGCATTTTGCGGTAACATCTTTGCGATATGCTTTTACGTTGGTGCGCGCAATCACCTTGTTACCGATCGCCGCCTGAATTGCTACTTCGTAGTGCTGGCGCGGAATGAGTTCTTTCAGTTTTGATGTAATCATCAGCCCGTAGGAATACGCGTTGTCTTTGTGGATGATAGTTGAAAAAGCGTCGACCGGCGAGCCGTTTATCAATATGTCGAGTTTTATGAGGTTATCGCGCTGATAACCGTAAAACTCATAGTCCATGGACGCGTAGCCCTTTGAGCAACTTTTCAACCTGTCGAAAAAATCAATAATAAGTTCCGCAAGCGGCAGATGATAATTCAAACAGACACGGGTCGTTTCTAAATATTCCATATTAATCAGCTTGCCGCGCTTTTCGTCGCACAATTTCATTATCGTGCCGGTGTAATCGGTCGGTGTAATCAGTTGAACGCGTGAGATCGGTTCGCAGATGTGGTCTGTCTCTTGCGCGGACGGTAGCGCGGCGGGGCTGTCTATGTATAAAACTTCCCCGTTTTTCAGATGGATTTCGTATTCAACGTTTGGAACGGTGGTGATGATGTTGACATTAAATTCGCGCAGCAAACGTTCTTGAATAATCTCCATGTGCAGGAGCCCCAAGAACCCCGCGCGAAATCCGAAGCCAAGCGCGGTAGACGTCTCGGGTTCATACGTTATCGACGAATCGTTTAGCTGCAATTTTTCAAGCGCATTTCTCAAATCTTCATAATCTGCCTTGTCAATCGGATAAATCCCGCTGAAGACCATCGGCTTGACCTTTTTGTATCCTGGGATAGGTTCCGTCGCGCCGTTTAGCCTTGTGGTAATCGTATCGCCTATGTTGATATCGGTGAGAGTTTTGATGTTTGCGATGGCATATCCGACCTCGCCCGCGTTCAGCGCTTTATCCGGCACGCGCCCCATGCGGAAGATGCCCACTTCATCGATTTCATATTCCCGCCCGGATTGGAAAAAACGTATCGATTGGCCTTTTTTGAGCATTCCGTCGACCACGCGCACATAAGCCACCGCGCCTCTGAACGAATCAAATTTTGAATCGAAAATGAGCGCTTTTAGCGGCGCGTTCTCCTGGGTTTTGGGCGGCGGTATCTCTGTAATTACTGCTTCAAGAAGTTCCGGCAGACCGACGCCTGTTTTTGCGCTACACGAGAGAATGGTGTCCGGGTCGACGCCGAGCAGTTCGCTTATCTGCTTGCGGATCTCATCGGGGCGGGCGGACGGCAGGTCGACTTTATTCATTACCGGTATGATGGCGAGGTCGTTGTCGAGCGCAAGATAGATGTTTGTCAGCGTTTGCGCTTCAATCCCCTGAGCGGCGTCGACCACAAGGATGGCGCCTTCGCAAGCGGCAAGCGAGCGAGATACTTCATAGGAAAAGTCAACGTGTCCGGGGGTGTCTATCAGGTTGAATTGGTAGGTATGGCCGTCCTGTGCCTTATAATTCATGCGCACAGGGTGTGATTTGATAGTGATTCCACGCTCGCGTTCCAAGTCCATGTCATCCAGCATTTGCCCCTGCACTTTGTTCTTGTCGATCGTTCCCGTAATCTCGAGGAATCGGTCGGCCAAGGTCGATTTACCGTGGTCGATGTGGGCAATTATGCAAAAATTTCGTATTTTATCCGGCGCGATCACGTGTGTCCCTATTGAAAAAATGTTTTTGAACGTGTAATATAATATTTGGTATTAAGAAAATCAAATTTTTTTGAGACAGTATTGTGTAATTGGACATCCTGTGCATTTGGGTTTTACCGGCAGGCACGTGTGTTGGCCGAATGATACGAGATACGAGTTGAATGTTATCCAAAATTTTATAGGTAGAATCCGCCGGAGTTCCATTTCCGTTTCAAACGGCGTTTTTGTTTCTACGTAGCCAAGGCGGTTGGTGATACGGTGGACATGCACGTCTACGCATACCGCCGGTTTTTTGAACGCTACGGCTACCACGAGATTTGCGGTCTTGCGGCCTACGCCGGGGAGCTTTGTTAATTCATCTACGTCTTGCGGGATTATTCCGCTAAACTCTTTTTCTAATACGCCCGGCAACTGTTTTAAAAAACGCGCCTTGTTTCTGTAGAAACCGATAGGATATATCAATCCGCAAATTTCCTCTTCCGTCAATCCGTCCAAGTCGCGCGGATTTTTTACACGCTCAAATAACTTCCGCGCTACGGCCGCCGTCGTTTGGTCTTTCGTCCGCGCGCTTAATATTGTGGTAATCAATACCTTAAACGGGTCGCCGGTCTGCACTTCGATAAGATCGACGACCGGTGTACGGTGTTTTTTAAATTCTTTGGCGAGAATCCCGTAGACATTTTCTATTTGCGGGCTGCCCTTGTTCATTCACTGCCGCCGTTTACGTTATTACCATTATTATCTGCCGCGGCGCGCCTAGTTGGCATTAAGAATGTGACTTTGAACTCTATGCGGCTTGTCGTAAACGAGAGAAACTTGTCTCCGTCTTCGCTTTCAACGCCGCTGATCCGGCTTTGCGCGATACGATCGTCGCCGCTATAGAAATTGAAATCGTATGAACCGGCGTAATACAGCCCTATTTCCAACCTGTTGTTTCTAAGCGTACTAACTCCAACGCGCCACGAGAGCGATGTCCCGTTTGCCGTGATTGACGGTAATTTTTCCAAGGCGCTATCGACGGCGGCCTCAATGGTTTTCATACGCCCGTCTTCATCGGGCGCACGGTTCAGTAACTCGCGATAACGCGTAAAAACATTGAGCGGGCTGATGCCGGCCGCAAGCGTGAGGTATGTCTGCCTCGATCCATCAATGCTGAAATACGTCGACGGAATTACCCGCCGATACGCCGCTTCTAACGATACCGAAGAATAAGCAAACAACTCATATAAATCAATCCGGCGATTCTGTGCGTCAACGCCGTCCATATAGATTTCCGACTGAAACCGCTTGCTGGTATGGAAAAGCGATAGCCCAAGCGACAGAGAATTGCCGCTACTGTCGGCGCGGCGCAGTGATATGCCGAACGGGATAACAAAGTTGAACTGGCTGGGAGGTTCGGTTACCCTATATCTCAAAAACGCGTTATCACCGGGAAACAATACGGAGTCAATGCCGAAATTCGAAGCAAGCCCCAAATCGGAGAGCGTATTGGGAAGAGAATTTTGCCACAGTTCAAACAACGGAACGGCGCCTATGGAGAGCGCGGCTTCAAAGCCGAGAATCGTACCGACCAAATCGAACGAGGTATCAATTGTATCTCTTGTTGATAAAATAGTATCGTCTTGATTAACGACTGTGTCCGCAATTTCCGTATCGTCGGTTATCAAATCAACATTGTCCATAAAATCAGCGCTGCCTCTGTCGCTAAATTCATCAATCAAATCAGTCAAGTCCATAAAACCGGCGATGTCCGCTTCGTTAAAGTTATCAACCGAATCAACAATATCCAAAGTGTCTGTTAGCTCGGCAATGCCGAAGCCGCCGTCTATCGATTCAACGGCATCCGGCTGATTATCGGCAAACGCCGTCGCAACGATTACCGTTATCGCAAATATGATAGGCGTTAAATTTCCACGCGTCCGTATGCTCATAATCAAAGACCTCCCGTGGCTGGGGGTTGCAGATAGTTTGGAACAATGTTGTTTGGCGATTGCCATAACGTTTCATCGTCACGATTATCAAACGCGAGCGCGGCGCAGGCGGAAGCGCGCGTTAAGGCAGACTTTTCGGCATCAATGATTTGGGCCTTGCCTGCAAAAGCGGTAAAAACCGTGCTGCGCGAATAACCCATTCTATCGATGATTAAAATATCATTTGGCGATAATTCGCTTAATAGCTCTTCCGGTAACGTCAGACGGTCGTCGGTTAGGCGTTTTATACTATCGCCGCCATTGTTGCCGCACACAAAACTACTCCAGTGAACACGGCCTTGCCGCGCGTCGAGAGCGGTAAAGATTTTCTTATCGGGCTGACGGCAATTAACGGCATGAGCCAGCGCCATAAGCGATGAAAGCGGAATAACCTTGCGTTCCGTCATCATGCAAAATCCCTTGACAAACGATAGCCCTATCCGCAGCCCGGTAAATGATCCCGGGCCTATGGAAATTGCTATACGGGAAATCTGCCCGGCATCTATACCGCCAAGTTCAAGCGCGAGCTTGACGGCTTGCGTAATATGTTCGGCATGAGAATTGCGGACATAGCGGCATATAGTTGACACGGGGGAACCGTCAACGCTGAGGCAAATTGACAGATCAGTTGATGATGTGTCTATTCCTAAAATTACCATAATCAAGTTCGCTTTTTCAAAGCCGTAGATATTAAAATATCCAACAGTTCCGCGTATGTCCCGCCTTGCGCTTCAAACGACTTGGGCAATAACGACGTCGACGTCATTCCGGGAAGCGTATTTGTCTCAAGGACATACAGTTTTGAATTATCGTACATCATATCCGTCCTCGATATGCCAAAGCACCCTAAAATCTTATGTGATCTAACCGCTATATCTTCAATCTCTTTCAAAAGCTCATCGGGGTACGGCGCGGGGACAATCTCTACCGCTTCCCCTTTGGTATACTTTGCCGTGTAGTCAAAAAACTCCGAATTGACGGAGCGGATTTCGATAGGCGGGAGCGCTTTTATCGAACCGTCCGGCAAGTCTATCACGCCGCACGAAAACTCCGCGCCGCTGATGTTCGTCTCCACCAGAATATCAACCGCGCTTTCCTGCAATTCTTTTAGTAGTGATACTAGTGAATCTTTATCGCCGGCCCGCCCCATGAGACGGCTTGAACCGGATTGCGGGCATTTGAGAAAACAGGGGAAACCGTGTTTTTCTATAACGGCGTCGACGGTTACGCTTGGGTTGTTTATTCCATATATCGAGTATGCGGGAACCGTCAATCCGTTCAACTCGTACAGAAATTTTGAGGTGATCTTATTCATGGCGACCGCGCTCGCGTATACGCTTGAACCGGTGTATGGGATACCAAGCGCGTCAAGGTAGCCTTGTATTACACCGTCTTCGCCGTATTCGCCGTGCAACGCCAAAAACGCGGCGGCGCAATTTTCCCATATTTCCTTGCAGTCGTATGGATGAAAAGGGCCCTTGAACGGTGAACCGGCGGAGTTGAAATTGTGAACATCGGGAATGCCGCCGTCAACGTCAGCGTAATAAAATTTTTTATCCTTATCCACCACCACCGCGCGTAGAACATATTTCCGTTTGTCAATGTTGGCCAACACCTGACTGCCGGAGTTCAGAGACACCTCGTATTCCGCGGACGGGCCCCCCATTATGACGTTTATTTTTATAGACATTTTTGTGCTGACTTTCTAATAAAACTTTAAAATTAACGCACCATCGATTCCCGCATTTTTTTGTTAATCAAATCAACCAACCCGTTTGCCGGTACGCGATACTGCTCACGGCTGTCGCGCTCCCTTAAAGTTACCGTCTGATCCTCTGTGCTTTGACCGTCAACCGTCACGCAGAACGGCGTTCCGGCTTCGTCTTGACGGGCGTAGCGGCGGCCTATTGAGGAAGCGTGATCGTAGAACGATTTGATTGAGTGATCGAGCAGATCCTGATAAATTTTCTCGCCCATTTCAGGCATACCGTCGCGCTTGACAAGCGGCAATACCGCCACTTTTATCGGCGCGAGGGCGGGATGGAAACGCAACACTACGCGCTCGTCTTTGCCTTCGCCTTCCACGTCATACGCATCAACCAAAAACGCGAGGGTCGCTCTGTCGGCGCCGGCGGAGGGTTCTATGACATATGGAAAGTAGTGTGTCTTGCTCTCATCGTCAAAATATTTCAGGTCTTTGCCGCTGAACTCCGTGTGCTGTTTCAGGTCGTAGTCGGTGCGGTTGGCAATGCCCTCAAGCTCACTCCAACCGAAAGGAAACTTGTATTCAACATCGACGCAGGATTTGGCGTAATGCGCCATCTCGTCCTTTTCATGATCCCTCATACGTAGATTTTCGGATTTTATCCCGTAATCTTGATACCACTGACGCCGTGCGTTGAACCAGTATTCATACCACTTTGCGTCTTCGCTTGGAGGCACGAAAAACTGCAATTCCATCTGTTCAAATTCTCTTGTGCGGAAAGTAAAGTTCCCCGGCGTAATTTCGTTACGGAACGATTTACCGATCTGCGCTATGCCAAACGGCGGTTTAAGCCGCGAGGCTTGCTGCACGTTAAGAAAATTGACAAAAATTCCCTGCGCGGTTTCGGGGCGCAGATAGACCGTCGCCGTATTGTCTTCAACCGCACCCATAAACGTTTTGAACATCAGGTTAAACTTGCGCACATCGGTAAGCTCGCCGCCGCATTTGGGCTTGGGGCATTTGTCCAAATTTTCAAGATGGTCGGCGCGGAACCGCTCTTTGCACTTTTTGCAATCGACGAGCGGGTCGCTAAATCCGGCGAGGTGGCCGGAGGCCTCCCAAACTTTTGGGTGCATGAGGATGGAGGCGTCAATCCCCGCGACATCGCGGCGGTTGGTTACCATAGACCGCCACCATGCATCCTTAACGTTACGTTTGAGTTCCACGCCAAGCGGCCCATAGTCCCAGCAACTGTTCAGCCCGCCGTAAATCTCGCTTGATTGAAAAATGAAGCCGCGGCGTTTGCAGAGGCTTACGATTGTACTCATTAGGTCGGTATTTGTATTTGCCGCCATTATTTATGTGTCTCCTTGTTTATGATGTTTTTAAGATCTAACCCAACAATCGTAGCACCGACTGTTGTGCTATATTTGCTTGAGCTACCATTGCTATTGATGTTTGGCGGAGGATGTTGGCAGTTGTGCGTTCTATCAACTCACGCGCTATATCGGCGTCGCGGATCCGGCTCTCGGCCGCTTGCTGATTCTCCGCCGAGTTATCGAGATTCCTGACCGTATGCTCCAAACGATTCTGTACGGCTCCGAGCTGCCCGCGTTGATGCGAGACGCTTTCTATCGCGGCATCAATCGCTTCAATCGCCTCCGCCGCACCCGCTCCCGTGCTAATGTTCAAACCCTCAACACCCAAGGCGCCAGCCCTCATGTCGCTTATCGATAAAGACGCAATCTGACCGCTGTTCGCGCCAATCTGAGACATTATCGATTCACCGTCAGCGCCGTCCGCGCTGCCGTCGAGAAGCTGCCGGGTATTAAACTCGGTAGTATTGCCGATTCGGGTGATTTCGGTCTGAAGTTGCCTCATTTCACCCTGAAGCATCTGCCTGTCGGCATCGG
>JAITUP010000251.1 GCA_031286265.1 Chitinispirillales bacterium
GATGCGCAGGGCGCTTACCGGTGGTTTGAGAGAGAATAGGGAATTTTAAGGTACGACGCGAAAGGTACGACGAGATTTATTGATGCTGTTAATATATGTTATGGTGGGGGGGTGGTGGGGAAAATTAAAATATTTTTTTAATCAAAATCTTTAAAGTCAAATGCTTTTTTAAGGGGGGCTGTCTCAAAATCCGTCATTGCGGGCTTGACCCGCAACTTGTTTATCTCGCCGTAAGGCAATCTCCCTATGTAATCTTGTCGTTGGGGATTGCGGGTCAAGCCCGCAATGACGGGGTGGGCTGGGCGCTCGCAATGACGGCTTTTGAGACAGCCCCGTGGAGACTGCGGGTCAAGCCCGCAATGACGGCTTTTGAGACAGCCCCGTGGGGACTTGGGGGCCGTCGTTTTCTACCAAGCGTTGCATCCCTCACGGGATGCACCCTAAAACCCGTATGCTAAAATCAAAAAAAGATTCGAAAAATAATAAAAATCAAAATCATTGGCGAGGCAAACCTTTTTTAAAAAAAGATTTTAAAAAAATTACCCCAAAAACCACCAAAAAATTACCCCGAAAAACCAACTTTTAACCCCATTTTCACAAAAAAACAAAAAATACCAAAAAAACAAAATTACAAACCCCCTAAATCAACCGAAAAACGCACTTTTAAAAAAAATAAATAAAAAATTATTTTTCGCTTGCTTTATTTAAAACCATATATTATCTTTATAGTGCAAACTAATAATAAGGCGGCGCGGAATGACCGAAAAACGCGGTTTGTGAAATTGAAAAGAGGCGAGCACTTTAAACGTACGTTTAAATTAGACAGAAACTGTCTATATTAATGTGGGACGCCGGAGGTTTAAAATAGACAACTTTTTTAGGGGACAAATGAACCCAAAATACCGGCCAAAACATACGGTAACAACGTTATCCGCAGGGCCAAAAACAAGAAAAGCAACCAAGAGGGATGCCATAGAAACGCGGTCTACGAACGTGTAAACGCACATTTACACCAAAATACCGCAATGCAAAAAAACATGGACGAAAAAAAGTTAAATAAACGGTAACAAAGGGGGGGTTGGTAAAGTCTAATATAATATGGTATAGGGAGACCGGGGGAAAACCGGGGGAAAAGTACCTGTCTAATTTAAACGTACGTTTAATATAGACAACCGCGAATCGCACAATTCGCAAAAAAAACCCCAAAAACCCCAAAACAAAAAAAAGAAAATAACTGTTTTTATCCTGTTTTATTAAAAAAAACCTTACTAAAGGAGGGGCTGTGAAACGTTTTGTGGCTGTAAAGGCTGGAATGGTGGCCGTGCTTATGATAGTAGGCATGGCTGTGGGGGTGGTAGGACAAAGTATACCGAATACGACGGTACCGCTGGCGGCCGTCACATGGGATAATAGGCCCGAAGCCGATAATACCAATAACGGATCCCAAAATATTGCCTTGAACGGTGGAGCGGGCTTCACCGATGCAACGGTCGAAATCGCGCGAGTTGTGAGAACATCCGGAACAGGACGTTTTGATGTAACGAGTGAAGATTACTTCACGGTTACAGATGATCGCGCAAATGGTGAGGATGATATAGCCGCAGGTGCTAATGCGACCAATTTAGTCGTCGCTCACGCTAGCACAGCCCCGGCAGGAACTTACGAAATTCACTTCTACGTAGACCATAACACAAGCCAAAAAACGATGATCACAGGCATGGTGACGTATACCATACGACCTGCCGAAGTGGGTGATTTTATCTTTACCCTCGGATCGGTGCCGTTTGTCGGTGCGCCGGTAAGCACGGAAATTGTGGACCACGACCAGTTTACAGGTACCGTGGTGTGGACTACCCCGTCGCTAACAGACGATGACTTCTTCCGTGCGGCTACGGCACACACGGCCAGAGTCGACCTCGTCGCGAAACCGGGCTACATTTTCCGGCCGCGAGCGATAGCAGGTGGCGACACGACTGGGACTACCACAAACTCGTTCACCATAACCAACATGGGCAACGCGGAGGTTACATACAACCACGTCTCAGATGCTAACGGGTCGAGAAACTTCTCCATCACGTTAGCATTCCCGGCAACGCACCCGGCGGGTGTCGTATCGTCGAGAGCTTTTACCATAGTGTCCCCGGCAACGGGTAGAGCGCCAATAGACACAATTATAACGACGTCTCAATTTACAGGTACCATAGAATGGTCTCCGGCAGTTGCTACGGGCGGCGTTTTCGCGCCGGAAACAGAATATACGGCGACAGTAACAATGACGCCAAGAACACCCGCGCACACCTTTACAGGAACGGCGGGAGCGTTTAGCGTAACCACAAGAGACTGGGGTACTACGACAGATTACGCTCCTAACGCTTCTGGTAATAAGGCGGAAGAAGTGACCTACGTTAACGGGACAAATGTCGTAACAGTGGCGTTTGAGGAGACAGTGGGTTTGGAGAAAATCGAAGCCGATTTGAAAGATGACAGCGGCGATGATGCATATGATCTTCTCGGTATTACTCTGCCTCGGGCCGGTGAGAGGCCTGTGAGGGTTATTGAGCCCGTAATTGGTACTAAAGCTGGTTTTGAAGATGATACCCTCTACACGGGTACCGTAACGTGGACGCCCGAACTTGACGCTAACGGCAGGTTTGTGAGCGGAGTCGCATATACAGCACACATTACGCTTACAGCGGGGACACGTTTTACCTTTGAAGGGGTAAGTGCAAATACTTTTGTAATTGACGGTGCGGTGCCTAACGCAGTTTTGAATCCCCCGGGAACCGGGCGGAATTTGGTTGTAACGGCGTTGTTCCATGTAAGTAATGACGCTCAGTTGACAATGGGAGCGTCTGGCGCTGACGCAATTAATATAGGCGTCCTCGCTACCGCAGGCTACGCATTTGCGCCCAACATCACGTCTCTTGTGGCTACGTGGTTTGAGACGACAGTCAGTGACGATGTGAGGTATACGGGCACAATAGACTGGTCGCCGGAACTCGTCGGAGGACGGTTCATAGCGGGGACGGACTATACAGCCACAATCAAACTCGCGGCGAGACCGGGGTATACGTTTGCGGGAATACCGGCTAATAGCGTGAGGATAGAGGGTTTTACTAGTAATGCTGCTAATGGGCAAATAAACGCGGGGCCCACACATCCCAGTTGGGTTGCTGTCGGTACCAACTTGTGGGAAGTTAACGCCGCTCTCAACGGCCAGACGATCCATCCTGCCGGAACGGGGCCCAATCTGACGCTTACTACAGTGTTCAGGACGCTTGCCGCCGGAACGGCGCCTGTTTTTTCTTTCCTTGATGAAGATGGAAAACGCGAGAGTGCTGATCCCGCAGATGTTTATTATACCGGAAGCGTGATTACAGAAGCGGCGTCTACAATTACGCTTGATTTTGAAACAGATAATATACCCATGGGCGCGTATGTTGTGACTTTACTGGACGGCACTGGTAACGCTCTTCCCGTCGCTGAACCCGAAGATATTGGTAATAACATATCTGTTCAAGGTGGCGGTCTGTTCGTTGGAGCGGACGGTAAAGGTACGGTAACGTTGAATATCGCAAACGGACTTGACGCCGCCGCCACTCCTACTATCCGTGTGCAGATATCTGTGCCTAAAGCTGACGGTACCGGGACTGACGATGTCTTCGCCGCTTTTGTGCTGGGCATAGTCGAATGGGTCGCGGTTACAGCGATAGGTTTTGACGATAGTGAAAAAGATGGAGAAAGCGTGTATAACTTCGCAAGGTTCCCGCTCAATCTCGCCGATTTTGCTGAAGAGATGGTGGATATCACTGGCGGTGGAGTTGCGTTTAGCGAGGAAGACATAACATGGAGAGTTATCAACGCACCCGCCACTGGTACTGCGGGTGAGATTATTTTTGAAAGACTACAGGAAAGGATAGACGCCGATTTTACTGATGTTACCGGGGCAAACTTTAGGCGCGCTAATCTTGTCGGCACCGGTTCCGGTACCGCAACCGTTAGCATAACAACCAACGACGACGGCGAGCAGATTCTTAACTTAGGCAGCGCGGTCGCGTTAGGCACTCTGGCCAGCAACCACGCCGACTACCAAAGCGGACTCGGAAACCGTAGGTTCATAGCCCTGCAAGCAAACATAGCGGGCGCGGCTGTAGGTGCCAACGCTCAGCCCGCGGTTGCCGCTGGTGTGAGAGGGACGAAAGCCGACACTATCTTCATAGAAATTACAACCGCTCTGCTTGGCGGAAAGTCCTATGACGACCTTACTTCAAGTGAAGGCATTGCCGAGGTAACCGGTTTCGGTTTCAAAGAGATTGAAGTCACCCGTATAGCCGGCATATCCGGTACGTTCACGGTCACTCTGCCGACAGTCGCGGAGCTTAACGCGAAGATAGGTGGATCGCCCACGTACGTAACCGAACAGACAGGCACCAGCACAGGCGGTTTACCGGCTGTCGTCGACGGCGCAATCGTGGAGCCGAGGCGTGTCCGTGTAGTGCCTGCCTACGAAGGCAGCGATTTGAACGGCATGATAACGTCTACGGTAGTTACAAGCGCTGGTGTTCTAACGCTTGGTGTTGACGCTAATTTTGTCGCCGCCGACGCGTTTACGGTTGAGATTCCGGTCACTAGCCCAAGAGTAGATCAGACTGATGCTACTAGAGGTTCGATAGAAGTAACGGTGAATTTCGTCGCTGCCGATGATGCGAAAGAAGACGCGCCTGTTGCAACAGACCTCGAAATTGATTACGTCACCGAAAGAATAGGCGGTCTCATAGCTGGCAGACAGTACCGTGTAGAAGTTGGTACACAGAACGCTGCAGATCGTGACATCGTTACCGCTACGACTGCCGGAGAAATAGCCATCAATCCAAATTGGATTCCTGCCACCTCTACTCAGAATATCAAACTTGAGTTGCTTGGGCGTGACGACGATTGGCTTATTAGCGACCAGTCTGGCAACATCGCAATTTCTGCCCGCCCAGCCGCCCCCGACGTTTACGAGCGTGAGATCAGCGGTACCGAGGGTATTATTTCCGGTCTGTTGGTTGAGCAAGACGACGGCGAGCCTATCGCTATGGAATACCGTCTGCGTGCCGCTACGAGCTGGACGCCTGTAACGATGGCCGCGCTTGTAAACCACGAGCTAACGGTTCCTCACGGTGTCTATGAAGTGCGTTTCGCCGCCATAGCGGCCGATGCTGACGCGACGCCTGCGGTTGCCGGATCATTCGCCAGCGAGGCTACGACGCTTGTTATTGGCGGTGAGACCATGACTGAGACTCAGCCTGACGTTAACAATTTCGTTATCAATTTTACTACGGAGCGTTTGGGCGGTCTTGTCGCGAGCCGTACGTATCGTGTGCTTGTTGGATCGGCTACTACTTCGTCTAACGTGACGACTGACGCGCAGGGCACGGTAGCCATTGCGACCGGTTGGTTGGGTGAGAGCATCCGTCTTATTTTGGCCGGTTCGGGCGATGTTGAGGACAGCCCCGCGTCGCTTCCGTTTGCGATTCCCGCGCGTCCCGCGGCTCCCGCGATTGCCGGTGAAGACATTAATAACGACGATCCTGAAGACATTATCCCCGGTAAGTTGACCGGTTTGTCGACAGCCATGGAATACCGTCTGCTCCCGGAAACATCGTGGACACGTGTAACGTCCGCTATGATTGTGGGTGGTGAGATGGAAGTTACTGAAGCGGGTATGTATCAAGTGCGCACAGTCGTTACGGCCAGCGCGTTTGTGAGCAGCACCGTAGAGGTTGAGATTGATTTCACGACGACAATCAGTATTGCCGAGGTTGGTCGTGAAGACCCGGTTGGCGGCACGGACGATGTCGCGGTAGTGGCTCCTGTTCGCGCGCCGGCCAAGTTCGTAGTTGGCCCGAGCCCTGTGAGCATCGGCGGCGCTGTGAAGTTTTACGGCGCAAGCAGCGGCACGCTCCGTATCTTCGACGCGCTCGGTAACGTAGTGCGCGACGTATCGGTAGCAAGCGGCTGGGATCTAAGGGATAGCGGCGGCCGTCTCGTATCCGAAGGCACATACGTAGCCAGAGGTATAGTGATAGTCAACGGCGAGCGGGTAAGAGTTTCCGTTCCCGTGACGGTAGTGAAGTAAGGTTTTTGGGTAGGGGGCGGACCTATGTGTCCGCCCTTTATTTGACGTTGACGTTGGTTTGAATGTTTTGATTTTGACGTTTGAATATTTGGTTTTGTTCTTTGATTTTAGCATACGGGTTTTAGGGTGGGGCTGTCTCAAAAGCCGTCATTGCGGGCTTGACCCGCAACTTGTTTATCTCGCCGTAAGGCAATCCCCAACGACAAGATTACATAGGGGGATTGCGGGTCAAGCCCGCAATGACGGTGAGCTGGGCGCTCGCAATGACGGAGGATGGGAGTCGCAATGACGAAGGATGAGGGTTGCGATGATGATGAGGGTAGGGGATAGCAAGGATTACAGATCACATCCCCCGTAATCGGTTTTAGGTTATGGGGTTTAGGGTATATAGGTTTTGGGTGGGGGCGTTACGGGGGGATTCCCCCCGTCCCCAAAAAAAGGTTTTAAAAAGGCTTTAAGAGGATTGCGATGATGATGAGGATAGGGGATAGCAAGGATTACAGACTATATCCCCCGTAATCGGTTTTAGGTTATGGGGTTTAGGGTATATAGGTTTTAGGTGGGGGCGTTACGGGGCTGTTTCAAAATCCGTCATTGCGGGCTTGACCCGCAATCTCCCTATGTAATCTTGTCGTTGGGGATTGCCTTACGGCGAGATAAACAAGTTGCGGGTCAAGCCCGCAATGACGGTGAGCTGGGCACTCGCAATGACGGATTTTGAGACAGCCACCGTCCCCAAAAAAAGGTTTTAAAAAGACTTTGATTTTAAAGACTTTGATTTTTAAAACATTTTTGTCAACCCTGACTCCCCGGATAACGCACAATATCCGGCTAAAAAGTCAACAAAAATGTCCTATAGTAAAGGTAGTTTTGTGTAATAGTAAAAAATAAAAATTTAGTTCTGTTTTTTTATCTAAACCTTACTTATTTAAAGGAGGCGTTGTGAAACGTTTTAGGTGCAGTATCAGAAGTTTAGGGGTAGCCATGGCATTTGTGATGTCATTGGCTGTGGGGGTAACGGCGCAGATAAGCGCTGACCAGCTGGGCATAACGCCTGCCAGCGCTAGCGTCAATTACAACGCGAGCGGCACGGCGAATACCACCAGATATTTCCACATCACAAACTCGTCTACGACCGACCTGACGAGCGCCAGTCTGGAAATTGTCAAAATAATGAGAGGGAGCGGAGACGTGTCCCTTCAGCATTTTGGTGATGGGGCGCAGCCCGCATCCAATCTGTTCACCCTCACCGCGGAAATCGGGACGATAGCGGCCGGAGCCGAGGCGGAGGGAACCAGTAACAGGTTCTCAATCGCGTATAACACCGGGACGGTGGCCGGAACCTACGTAATAACGCTCGCGCTTGCCGGGCAGGGAATGGACGAAGGTGTGTCGCCGCTTGAGTTTGACATCACATACACCGTAAACCGCATAGCCATTCCGACCACACAGCGCGCGATAAGCGGCGTGTCGGCGCCGACGGCGGGGGCGACGGCGTTCACAGTCAACCCTACGACAAGCTACACAGGCACGGTATCGTGGCAACCGCAGCTCGTACATAACGTGTTTGCGGCAAACACCGCCTACACGGCGACAATCTCGCTCTCGGCGTTGCCGAACTACACGTTCCTCGGCGTACCGGCGAGCGGGCAGGCAGGCGGAATGACAGTACCCGGAAGTCACGGCGGAACAGTAACGGCCGAGGCGGGTAGCGGCACGACACACACAATGACAATAGTATTCCCGGCGACGGGGAACTCACTGCAGGTAACGGACAGGGTTATCAGAGAGGTTAACGTGCCCGTAAAAGGTGGCAAACCCAATGTGACTTTTGGTTCGTCTATCCAGTGGTCGGGGACAATGGAATGGGACCCGGAAGTAGGGTCGGACGGGCTGTTCGCGGCGGAAACGGAGTATACGGCCGTTTTCACACTCGCAGCCGGGCCGGGCCGTCACTTTACAGGCTTGAGCACGACATCTTGGGGCGTGAACGGCGCCGTTGAAGGCGGCGTTACATTTAACGCGGCCACAGGGGTGGTTAGAGCGAGATTCCCGATGACGGATACGCTGATAACCGTGGGCGCTGAAGATGATGATGATTTGAAGGTTCACGGAATAGCGGCCCCCGTGGCCGGTGAGGAGCCCGTTACCGAGGTCGTCAGGGGGTACGGCAACACTCCCAGTAATAATGAGCTCTTCTCGGGAACCGTTACGTGGTCTCCGGCAATTGTGGGCGGAAGATTTGCGCCGCTTACAATATACACGGCTACGATAACGCTAACACCGATACCTACGCATACCTTTCGCGGGATAAACGCGAATTCTTTAGAGTGGATTGATGACACTGGTAATCCTGTGTTGCCTGGTACTCCTCCCATCACAAGCGCTACGAATAACGCCGACGGTAATGTGTTTACCGTGGTATTCGAGAGAACAGCTGATTTGTTGGATATAGCTAACGCACAGCCTATTATCGATGTTACCGCTCCTGTCGTTGGTGAAATGGCGACCACAAGGGCCCGGCACAGTGCCACCCCCGCCGACAACCGTTTTACGGGCACGGTAACATGGACGCCGGATCTTTTGCACGGAAGATTCGCGGCGGAAACCGATTATACGGCTACTATCACACTTACGGCGGAACCGGGGTATACTTTCAGGAATTTTCTGGAAGACAGAGAGCACTTTACGGTGGCTGGGTCGGATATCGCGACTTGGAACCAAGGCGGATTTTTAGAAAGGACCACTTATTTTCAGAAGGTCAGCGATATCGAAGTAATCGTTACCGCGGAGTTTCCGAAAACAAGTATCGCGAATATCAATGGAACTGTTGCCGTCAACTGTTCCGACACGCTGATAGCGGGTATCGGTGGAATAGCGCGTTGCAACATTTTAACAACGGGTATTCCGGCCGGTCCTTATACGGTGATGTTGCATCATGGTCATGATCATGCTGCTGCTGCTACTGCGGCTAATAGCATTCCACACGGAATAAATCCGAATCAGGGAACAGTTATTATTGACGATAACGGCGCTGGAGTGATTTCGATATTTGCCGGAACGACACTCAGAGCGGCGGTTGGAAATGCTACCCAAAGCACCGCAGTGGTAGTCGGCCTTAGGGTGGAACTCGTCGGCGACGGCGTTGTTGATATTGCCCTGCCGGCTGTTAGTAATCACATAACTTTGAGGGTAGGTGTCCATGTACCTGTGAGCACGATTCAACGTTGGGACGCCACTACAGATGATTGGGTAAACGCGCCCACGAACGGCCATAATATCAACATACCTTACGGCGACATTTTTCGCCTCTCACAGAAATTAGTTGATAACAATGTGAATGCAGAAGAAATGGGATTCCAGGCTAATATCACTGCGTCGATGCGTGAGATTGAGTGGAGCGCGGAGGCCGCTATCAGCGATGAAGAAGACGACACTCCGTCCGCTGAAGACCTCGCCGTTTTCGCGTCTATCAACCCGCAGTTTCATTTCCGCGTAACGGACGCCGTAACCGGTCAAGGCTACTGGTACCTTACTGTCGACAGTGTGGGTACGTTCAACCTTATCGCGACGGTCGCGAACGGGCTATCGGTTACCGATGACTACGTTACCGACGGTGAAGGAGGCAGGAATCCTATCACAATTACGGTTGTGCCTACGCCTATCGACGATTTGGTAAAGCCTGTCACTGATATTCTCGCGGCCGGTATCGCCGTTGAAAATCGTCAGATTCAGCTTCCCGACTTGTCGATATTCCGCGGTCCCACGGTAACCTATGGTGTCCCGAACATTGTTGACCACGGCGACGGTACGGTAACCGTTTCGGCTCCGGCGGTGAACAATACCACGGGTATCTTGACGTTCTCCGTTACTGACGGCTTCAAGGACACCGATGAAATTGTATTCAGAGTTCCTCTCGTTCACGCGGACAACGGCAGGGTAGTAGGCCCGCATAACGATGCGGAGGATGTCACTGAAGACAGCGCCACCGCCCCGGACAGCTTGACGGTAACGGTTACCTTCGTAGATACGCCGACAGAAGTTACGCCTACTATTACTCACGGACAAATAGATTGGGTGAACGAGAGAATGACAGGCCTCATACCCGGCAGAACTTATCTCGTCGCGGAGACTGGCCGTTTTGCTAAAGCCGGCGTGGTTCTTCCTGATAATGTACAGAATGTCCCGGAAGATGATCTGGTTTGGGTTGAGCGCGTAGCCGATTCGGACGGTGAAATCAGCCTCACCGAGTGGATTCTCGATTTCGAGGGTGAAGAAATGCTTGCCGACGGATCCCTTGAAACCGTTGAATACGAACTTGTATCAATAGAGTTCATTTTAGTCGCCAGAGCAGACGAGCAGGTACAGTGGGAAAACAGTCCCCCAACGGCCTCGCTCGCGCTTTTGGCACGTCCCAAAACGCCCGCTCTTAAAGACGACGACGGCGTCATTGAAGTCGTGGCGATTGACGATCAGTATAGCGTGATAACGGGCATAGGCGGTACTCACGAGTACCGCAGACTGCCGGACACCGATTGGACCAAAGGCGCGGATGTTCCGGATCCGATGATAGTCACCCACAGTGTCTATCAAGTGCGTGTCGCGCCTGATATTGTTGCTCATCCTGGTAATATTGGCGATAGTAAATTCGCCAGCGCGATTCTCAACGTAGTGGTTGGCGATGCTATTCCGCCTGAAGCCACGCCTATGGTTACGGCTTCCGACATTGACTACGCGGCTGAGCGTCTTGGCGGTCTTGAGGCGAGCAGGAGCTATTTGGTTTCTGTCGGCGGCGCTGCCGCGACGTCCGTTAACTCCAACGCTACCGGCAGCATTGCTATTCCGGCGGCTTGGATGGGTCAGTCTATCACACTGGTATTGGTAGCGCGCGACGAGAACTGGTCTAATAGCCCGGCCTCCTCGCCTCTCGCGGTTCCGGCGCGTCCCGCGGCCCCCACAGGCCTCGGCGCAGTCGAAATCAACAACGACGATCCTGAGAACGTCATCCCCGGCAAGGTCACAGGCCTAACCGCCGCGATGGAGTTCAGAGTACTGCCCGCAACGGCATGGACAAGCATAACATCGGCCATGCTCGCCAACGGCGAAATGGAAGTAACGGTTAGCGGCGAGTACGTCGTTCGCTACGCGGCCACATCCGGCGCGTTCGCGAGTGTTTCGGCGGAAGCTGTAACGGTCGGTTCGACCATCAGCATCCTCGAGATCGATCGCGAAAACCCAACCGGCAGCACAGACGATGTAGCGGTATTCGTACCAGTAAGCGCGGCATCCAAGTTCGTGGTTGGCCCGAGCCCAGTGGCTATCGGCGGTACGGTACAGTTCTTCGGTCACAGCGGCGCCGGCAGCCTGCGCGTTTTCGACGCCACCGGCAGCATCGTCCGTGAAGTCAACGTCGCGGACGGCTGGGATCTGAAAGACGCCCGCGGTCGCTACGTAGCCGAAGGCACATACGTAGTTCGTGGCACCCTGGTAATAGGCAACGAGCGCGTACGCGTCTCGGTTCCTGTAACAGTCGTGAAGTAAGATCGGTAGGGGCGGGTTTTAAACCCGCCCTCCAATAAAATTGTACGCGGTCGGCAGGCCCCTCTCGTGTGGCTTGCCCCCGCATCGCGCCGGAGGGACGAGAATAGGCAGAACCCCCTTGCTCCCCCTCCAGCGCATCTAAAGAAGTTACACCGGCGACGTCTCACCGCTTGTGTAATGCAGTAGGTAGTAAAGGTAGTTAGATTACAACAGGGGGAGACGGGAGGTGTGCGCCTTCCGTCTCTTTTTTTTTGTGGTGGCAAGCCCCTTGACACGCAGCCTGCGGCGAATTATTTTTGTTCTAAAAGGAGGAGTGCATGGTTCAACTGATACTTGAGACGGAAAATCAGCTCGATTTAAAGCCGTTCGCGCAGATCGCGAGAAAGCAGGGGATTGCTGTCCGCTACGTCAGGGAAAAAGAGAAGCGATCAACCAATCCAAACAACCCCAGCCCCAGCGGAGACCCATGGTTCGACGATCCGAGGAATATGGCGGAGGTCATGGAAGGAATTAGAAGCGCCGGGAAGGGTGAACTTATCAGAGCAGAGGATTCCCCGGTGATTCAGGAGCTTTTTGCCAAGTATGGTAAGAAACGGAAAAAATATGTATAACGTGATATACACCGGGAAAGCAGAAAGAGACATCAACTTTCACACTAAAAGTGGTAATAGGTCGTTGCTGAAAAAGTTGGGAGTTTTGATTGACGAACTTCACAGGCATCCCTACACCGGGACCGGCAAGCCCGAACAGTTGAATTTAATGAAAAATATACTATATTGTAGCTATAACAGCAAAAACACTGTTTTCAAAGAGGAGCGATTTTATGGTAGGGATTCCGGTTATTGATAACGCCAAAATTATGTCGAAGGGTCAGGTTACGATACCGAAGGAAATTCGTGGCCATTTGAATGTTGGTGACGGCGACCGCCTCACTTTCATTTGCGAGGGCAACTATGCCATTGTCATGAACGCAAACGTTTATGCCCTCAAAACGTTGCAGCGGACTATGAAGGGCGAGGCGGAGCGTGCGGGGTTGACTACGGAAAATGACATAATAAGATTATGCCGTGAGGTGCGCGCGGAGATTGAGGGCTTGTGAGCGTATCAAATATCCGTGTTATGATTGATACGAATGTTTTGATTTCGGCTATTTTAAATCGAAACGGCACGCCGAACAAGGCGTATTTGAAAGCATCCGGTCCGTCTTATACTTTAGTTCTTTTCGACCAGATACTGCTTGAACTCTTTCGGATTTTCAATCTCAAATTTCCGTCAAGAGTGCCCGACATGCATAATTTTCTTTTGACGATGCAATACGATTTAATCACGCTGACGGCCCAAGATTTGGCCGTGCCGGACGAGTGCGCGATACGTGACGCGGACGATCGTCCAATTCTACGAGCCGCGCGTAAGGCCGGCGTAAATATTATCGTCACAGGCGACAATGATTTTTTGGAGTCCGGGCTAAAATCACCACAAATCATCACCGCCGCAGAGTTTTTAACCCAAATTTTCCATTAGGCTTGGGAAGTTGTCTCAAAAAGCCTGTAACACCGTCATCGCGAGCGTAGCGCCGAATCCCCCTAGTTATTAACCCGGCGGTAATTAACTTCAATTATCTATTGAGTTTGTCTTTGTTTTTTGGGGACGGGGCTCATAAGTTCCCTCTTTCAATCAAATGACAGGATGTACACTGTACATCCTCACTCACTTCGGGCATAGTTTATCATCCGTAACGCCCCGATATAATAGTCCCCCTGCGGTCCCCCATAAGCGGCGACCGCTTACGGGGGACATGTGGGCATACTATCGGGGTAAAAATGCTAAAATCAAAAATAAAACCACTCCATCGACTTGTTTTGACTTTAGCATTACACCCGCCCGTATGGTTTTAAGGGTATGGATTTTAGCGTATTCGGTTTTAGAATGGGGGCGTTACGGGAGATAAACTATGCTCAAAGTGAGTGAGGGTGTACAGTGTACACCCTGCTGTTTGATTGAAAGAGGGAACTTTGAGCCCCTGTCCCCAAAAAAAGATTTTGATTTTAAAGACTTTAAAGGTTTTGATTTTAACGTTGAGATCAATTACCGCCGGGTTAATATCGGGGTAAAAATGCTAAAATCAAAACCAAAACCACCCTATCGACTTGTTTTGACTTTAGCATTACACCCGACCGTAGGGTTTTAGGATACGGGTTTTAGCGTAAGTCGGTTTTAAAATGGGGGCGAAAACCCCAAAAACAGACCCTAAAAAACCTCCCAACCCACCAACCACCCATATATCCTTAATATATACCCCCGTCGCGCCCAAAAATCCCAAAATTCCCAAAAAATACCCGAAAAATCAAACAAAACAAAAATAACACTAAAGTTTCAACAAAATACTGCCGATAATAATAATAAGCGGGGAATGAAAGCGGGGAAAAGTACAAAAATCCAAGCCTAATAACCTGTGAGTAAAATTAAACCGGCGACAATGGCGATCGCCGATTTTCTTAAACAACTAATCCTTTATAAGGAGGCGTTACATGCGTATCAATAATAACTTAATGGCGATCAACACCCATCGTCAACTGGGCATTAGCTCGTTGGACGGTTCGAAGTCTATGGAGAAACTCTCCAGCGGACTGAGAATCAACAGGGCCGGAGATGACGCGGCTGGACTCGCGATCTCGGAAAAAATGAGAGGGCAAATTCGCGGGCTAAATATGGCCTCGAAAAATGC
>JAITUP010000037.1 GCA_031286265.1 Chitinispirillales bacterium
GCGGGCAAGAAAATTTGCGTTGGATAACGGTTTGTACGTCATCGAAATACGTGAAAACGAAAAAACACCGCTCATAGCCGAAGAACCGAGGGAACTTAAAATCTGGAAGAAAGAAATGTGAGGTGTTGGGTAGCATCTTCGGAATTACTTTATGTTTCCTCCAAAAGCACGCCCGCCATCCTCCAAAAAAAATAAAAAGATTTTATCCTTGCGCGGCGATATATAATAATGTATTTTATGGGTACGGTTTGTTTGTATCCATAGTAATGAAAAACGAAACGGCTGCCATTACAATGAAAAAGAGAAAAAGCTACACGGTAAGCATTCCTGTAAAGACCTTTTGGTTAGTATTCCTTCCGCTTTGCTTGCTTTTGGGCGGGGGCGGCGCTTTGGGCGGTTTTTACGTGGTTGACCGCCACGTCATGCCACGGATTGTAGGAGTTCACCGCGATATGGTGGCGATTCCCAGTGTGCAAGGCAAGTCGTTTGAGGACGCGCGCGAGGCCTTTTTCGCCATCGGCCTCCGAAGCGAAGTGCGCGGCAGGGAGTTTAGCGAAGAAGTACCCGAAGGCTCGGTTATAGAGCAATATCCCGAAGCGGGGGAGAAGGTAAAGAAGGGGCGCAGGATTTCCGTAACGGTGAGCCGTGGCGCGGAGGTGGCGACCATCCCGTATGTGCGCAGGATGACCGAGACCCAGGCGCGTAACGAACTCAGGCGTAGCGGGTTCACTGTCGGCAGCATACGCAGGACGTTTGCTCCGCAGCCGCCCGACATGGCCATAGAAACGTCTCCGCCCGGCGGAACTACCACGTCGCGGGCGGTGAGTGTGGACATAATATTATCGCGCGGCCCGAGGCCCACGCACGCCGAGGTGCCAAACGTCATAGGCGAAAACCTGTCGGAAGCGCGCAGGAGAATAGCGGATGCCGGGCTTAATGTAGGGCGGGTGACAACTCAGGTTAATGCCGCGCTCGCCCCTGGGACGATAGCGTCGCAGTCGGTGGCGCCGGGGTCAAAGATACCGTTTGAAGGATCGGTCGATCTC
Source organism: Chitinispirillales bacterium (assembly GCA_031286265.1). Taxonomy (GTDB): domain Bacteria; phylum Fibrobacterota; class Chitinivibrionia; order Chitinivibrionales; family Chitinispirillaceae; genus GUT77. The sequence continues at coordinate 1,047 of JAITUP010000037.1, forward strand.
GTCGTATCGGCGACGCGATGATGTAAAAAAGCGGCTCATCCGCAAGTTCCGTGAGCGGGTCTTGTGATGAGGTTGCGCGTATCAATTAATTTTTAGATATTTCGAGGTTATGAACCAGTGACGAAAAAACGCGGCACAATAGCGATTTTGTTGACGGCTCGACCGTGGCGAGGGCTCTGCGCCGCCGCTCTGTTGTCCATTATAGCCGGGTGCGCCGCTCCGAAGCAACAGCTAACGATGCCGCCCGTTTTCGATATAGACGCCTATATAGCCGAAGGCGGCGTGGAATTATACGACGAAACCGACCGGTACGCCTTATCGCAGGATCACTTCGTTATCGCCCGCAATTTTGAAAGGCGGGGCGAACACGCTCTGGCCGAACAATTCTACCAAATCGCGTTTGATTTTTGGCCAAAATCGCGCCACATTCGCAGAATACTTCTCGACAGATACATGCGGGCCGAAGCGCACGAAAAAGCGTTCTCGCTTTTCTTCAGAGAGGGAGAAGTGCTTTCCGACTTGACGGTCGATGAAAAGCGAACCGTCAGTTTGCTATATCTGCGATTAGGCGAGGCGAACAAGGCGATAGAAGCGCTTGAATCTTTAGGTAGTGACAAAAGTAACGAAGAAATATACTCCCTCGCGCTGATGCACAACTCGATCGGTAGAAAAGACAAGGCGTTCGCCGGGTTCAGAGCGTTTTTTAACGCCAGCGAACATTCGGCAGGACAGGGCTTAAGATTGGTACGCCTGAATCTGGCGGAACGCAGAATAGCGGACGCGGAGACTCTCGCGGTAATTTTGCGCGGAGCCTACCCGAATAACGCGGAAGCGACCGCGCTACTCGGCTCCATAAAATACATGAACCGCGATACGGTCGCGGCAATCTCGTATCTCAATGAAGCGCTTGAAATTGATGCCAATAACGAAGAAGCGCTACGTATGCTTGCGATTATACACAGTCTGAGGGAAACTTTCCCGGAAGCGGTTTCATATTACAGGCGCCTTCTTGCGCTCCGAGAGGACGCGCTTGGCCACTATGGCAGGGGACTCGCGTTTTTGCTATTCCATCTGCAAGAATACGAAGAAGCGGAGCAACTGTTCGACGCGCTGATACGGACCGACCAAATCATCGACCGGACCGATTTGCATCTCTACCGCGGACTTACCCGCCTCTTGACCAAACGCTATAGCGAAGCGGAAGCGGACTTTGAAGCAGTCCTCGCGGGCGATTCCGCCAACCTCGAGGCGTGGCTCCACCTCGGAAACGCCTTGGCGGAACAGAAACGTATAGATGAAGCGGCAAACGCGCTAAGGGCCGCCTTGCGCATAGACCCGGGCAACCCTTACGCGGCAAATAACCTCGGTTACATATGGGCCGATGCCGGAATAATGCTCGACAGCGCAAAAATACTAATCGCGATGGCGCTCGAAAAAGAACCCGAAAGAGCCGCTTTCCTCGATTCGTACGCATGGGTGTTTTATAAAATGGGCGACTACAAGAAAGCCCTTCACTATATAAACAAGGCCATAGAGCATATAGACGAAGACAGGTTAGGCGATTATTCAATTATCTACGAACACCTTGGCGATATTCTTTTCAAACTTGAAGACTACGTCGGCGCGGAAACCGCCTATAAACGCAGCTTAGAATTAGAAGCGGAGGATGCGGAGAGGATACGGGCGAGGCTGGAAGAGATACGGAAAATTTTACGGGGCAGACGATAGCATGAATAAATCGACGGCTCGTATTTGTTTATTATTCATGGTGTTATTGACAGTCACTTCATTCTTTGGTTGCGCCCGCCAGACACGCGGCGGAGATGGGGGAGCGCAGATTGATGCCGCGGGAATAGAGAACGTGTTGCGCGAGGTAGTCGCGATTTCGGAATTTAAGGGATTTGGCGATATAGCCATTGTGGCGTCAGGCCAAAACATGACCGGTACCATAGATGCCGCTCGCAGGAATACCGGTTTCGTCAGGGCGCAAATCTACACGCCGTTCGGTTCCGCGATAGCCACGATAGCCGCCGACGATTCCGTTGGCAGCGCCGTCGTCAACCGGCAGCGATTCGATTTTACATACGCTGAAGCCGTCGACGAAACCTCGTTTCCCGCCGCGCGGCATTTCACATACGGCCAGTTTATCAGTACCGTTACCGGATCGATGCCTGAAATTTTTTGGGAATTGCCCGCAAACAGTCCCGATACGCTGACGCGTAGCAGAAGAAGAGGCGGCGTAACGGCGTCATGGCTTTCGGACACGCTCACGGTGCGGGCGACGGTATCGACAAAAACCGGGCGGTTGGACAATATAGCGTTCAACTACAACATGGATGGAAATACTTTTTCGATACGTTTCAGCCATTTCAGAAGAGGCATACCATACGAAATTACATTGAGAGAGAGCAGCAGAAATTATATTACGGTTAAATACGAGTCGATTACGTGGAAATAATGCCAATGATATCAAAACGATCAAACATCTATACATTACCGTTAATTCTCCTTGCCGCGTTCGTTTTCACGGCATTTTCCCAGCACCCCGATGCCGGAACTACCGTGTTCCCGTTTCTCAATATGAGCTACGACGCGCGATCGGTAGCGATGGGCGGGGCGGCTGTCGCCATGCCAAACGACATCTACGGAGTACTATCGAACCCCGCGGCAATCGGTTACGTCCAGCGCCAGCAGATCATGGGCGGATACAGGCAGGTGATGTTAGGCGTGTGGGGCGGACCGGTGGGGATATCTCTACCGACATCGCTCTGGGATAACATAGTTTTCGCGCCGCACGTTCTAACGCTCACAAGCGGCGCTTTTGATGTTGTTGATGAATTTGGAACAGAAACCGGCCAGCGCGCGGCCAGCACCTATACCGCTCTCGGCGTGAGCGCGGCGAAAAAACTCAAACACAACGTATCCGCCGGGGTTACAATCAGGGGGCTGTATCACTACATAGGCGTTGGCGATGAGAGCTATTCTGCCGAGGGGCTCGCGCTTGATATCGGGGCGCAATACCGCACAAACAACAACCGCCAGATATACGGCATAGCAATACGAAACATCGGCTTCATGCGTGGATATTGGAACGACTGGAACGAATATCCGATGCCATACGGCATAGAAATGGGCGTTTCCCATTCCCCGCGGCACATCCCAAACCTCCGTCTGGCGCTCGATGTCAACAAATTCGACGGCGATTACATGAACTTTGAACCGGCGTTTGAATACACCGTTTTCAAAGATATCCTTTACCTCAGAGGCGGCTACAATTTCAGCACGATGGATTTTGGAAAAGCGCTTGAAGTATTCAGAGGCGAACGCGACGAAACATACAAAAAAAGTAGCATAAACTCAATATCGCTGGGAGTCGGGGTAGCCGCGGTTATGGATAATGTGGGCATGAAGTTCGATACGGCGATACAATTTTATTCAGACATAACAAGCCCCGCGGTCGTCATTTCGCTTTTAGTCGCGTTTTAACCCAAATTTTCTATTAAGAGATAAATCTAGATTAAAACCTTTTTTTTAAAATGTGTCGCCTATCCCTCTGATACCGCTCCGTAATGTTTGGGACAACAAAGGTTCGTATGAATGGAGGGGGCGATGTCCTTCCATGCGTGGTTGTAGTGTAAGGATTACAAACCACATCCCCCGTAATCGGTTTTAGGATACGGGTTTTAGGGTATTTGGTTTTAGGTGGGGGGCGTTGCGGGGGTTCTCCCCCGCTCTGGGGGTAGCGGAATAAAAATATTGGCAAAGCCAATATTTTTATGGAGCGAGGGGGATTCGTTCCCCCCTTAAAATATGTTTTGACTTTGACTTTGACGTTGATTTTGATGTTCCAATCCAACAGATCGCTGCGCTTCGCTCGCGATGATGGTCTTTTGGCATATTTTTACTAAAACATCAGCCTAATGGAAAATCCGGGTTTAACAGGCGATTACTACCTACCGTATCTTACGGTCGAAAAAACAAACGTTTGTATTTTTTTCACGATTATTTGATTTTTTAGCGTCCCTGATATATCTTTATATATTAAAAGGCGGCACAAACCGACAAATAAGGAGTGAGGGCAAAGACATGGGCATACGCTGGTTGAGGAATGTGGTCATCGACGGCCAAAACAGCGCCATTGAGATTCAAATAGGGGACAAGCGCATTGGCGACAAGTGCTATACCCGCGTAGGAGAAGAGGTCGAGGCATGGTTCGACAACTACTA
>JAITUP010000269.1 GCA_031286265.1 Chitinispirillales bacterium
CTATCGGGGTAAAAATGCTAAAATCAAAACCAAAACCACCCTATCGACTTGTTTTGACTTTAGCATTACACCCGCCCGTAGGGTTTTAGGATACGGGTTTTAGCGTAATTCGGTTTTAACATGGGGGCGTTACGGGGGCGGAGCCCCTGTCACCAAAAAAGAATTTGATTTTAAAGACTTTAAAGGTTTTGATTTTAACGTTGAAATCAATTACCGCCGGGTTAATAACCCACTTAGCGTTTCCAAGTTTCCTCACAAAATTTTCAACAATTCCAGTCCTGACGCTTCTTTGGCTCTGATGGCGTTTATCCCTGTCAGTTCCAAAATGATGACCTCAGTCACTAACCAGCTATCGAGCCCTAACCTTGGGCATCCTACGATTGGGTCGGTTCCTTTGCCGATTGACGCGTGCATGTGCAGTTTGAGTTCGCCGGATTCGTTTTTGAACAGCGTTCCTATTCCCGCTATTTCTCGCGCGTCGGCGAATTTCTCTACCGTTGTTCTGAGCGGGCGTTCGTTTTGATCGACCGGCCCCGTGACTACCGCACCGTTTTGCACGCCGCCCACGACGATCACGACACCCGCGTCAACGCCCTCCTTCGCCGCGACGTCCTGAATGCTTCCGTACACCGGGTCGCCATCGTGCAGACGTATACAAATACACTTCCCGACTGCGCCTGTAGTATATTCCATAATATGACCGCCTTTATCGTATTAGTGTTATATCTATTTTATGAAAGCCGGGAGCATGCCCTGTTTCCACCTCTATTAGGGAAAGATAATAAAATGTTCGGCAAGAAACGTATAAATCCTTGGTTTTGGCGTACGCTGGCGAATTTGGCGGCGGTTGTATTGATTTATAGGCTGGCGCGTGGGTTTCTAAAATTGACGGATAGATAGAGTATGGATAAGTTTTTGAACTTTTGATGTTAAAACTCCACCAGTCCACGTATATATTGTATATTAGATTACTATGTTGTCTTTAAAAAACGATATCAACGTTGCGTACGATCACGATTTCGACGATTATAGCGCGGAACCCGTATCATTTGACGAGTCTGTCAGGCGGGCGTTGGCGTTTTGCGACACGTTGCCGGACGACTTCGCCCCGCAGCGCCGCCAGCTTGCCGAACTGCAGACACGCCTCTCCGGCGGCAGACTGCATTTTGCCGTGCTTGGGCAATTCAATCGGGGCAAAAGCACATTTATAAACGCGCTGCTCGGCATAAAGGCTCTGCCGGCCTCGGTGCTGCCGCTCACGTCGGTCCCTACGGTTGTCGAATATGGTGTGGAGCGGGCGTGCAGGATAAGATTTCTTGACGGCCGGGAAGACCTTGCCATAAGCGGCGGATCCGAAGACAATATGGCGCAGGCGTTGCGGCAATATGTCGCCGAGGAGAACAATCCCAAAAACATACACCGTGTACGCGACGCGATAATCACATGCCAAAGCGAACTCCTTGCAAACGGAACGGTGCTGATAGATACGCCGGGCTTTGGGTCGACGTATTTGCACAATACCCAGACGACGCTCGATATGCTCATTGAGTGCGATGCCGCGCTTTTCCTGCTCTCGGCCGATCCGCCCATGACGCAGACGGAGTTAGAGTTTTTGCGCGATGTGAAAGAGCGCGTCCCCAAGATATTTTTTGTGTTGAATAAAGCCGATTTGCTGACGCGCCAAGGTCTGTCCGAAGTTGATGCCTTCATCAAAAATCTACTGCGCCGCGAACTCGGATTCCCCATAGACACGCCGCTATACCACACAAGCGCGGTAAAGGGCGAACGCGCCGCACAGGCATGCCCAAGCGACCCGCATTGGGCCGCAAGCGGGCTCGAAGAGGTGAAGCGGGAAACGCTCGACTTCATGATACGCGAAAAATATTTCACGCTGGCCGACGCGCTCCAAAGCAAATACGCGCAGGCCGCCGATGCGATAGAGACCGTCCTCAGTGATAAATTAAATGAAAAATTAGCGCCCATCAACGCGCTGCGCGAAGGGATCGGCACAATCACAAACGCCATACAGGCATTAAGTCTCGAACTCGGATCGGTGGTAAAAATGTGTACGGAAGAGAAAGAAAAATTAAATGCCAAAATAGACGTGTGGACGGTGGAAAACAAAGAGTCTTATACCATGTCAATGAAAAAAGCGTTATCCGTGCTGATAAACGGCAAATATTTTCCGGAAGAAGCCGCGAGTATAGCATCGACCTTGCTGCCAAAACACGCTTATGGCCTTGGTGAACAATTTTTGAATACTGTCATCGGCTTCGCCAACAAATCCGTCCGTCTGATAGCTGTCAGGCACGCGGAAACTTTCGCGCGCTTGCATAAACGATACGCCGTGCATTTTGGAAATAACAGCGCCTGGGATATGCCCGAACCCAAACCGGCGGAGGAATTGATCGAGCGCCTCGAAATAGGCAGTTTAATGGAGAGCAGTATCTTCGATTCGGCGCCCTGGGACATACCATATGCGCAGATGGCCGGTCTCTTTCGAAAAAAAACAGCCAAATTTGAGGCGATACGTGATTTTTACGAGTCATTATGCGAGGAAAAAATAGTTGAAAATATCAACAAAGCGGCAAAAATAGCGCGAGCTCAAACAAACACCGCATGGGAAAAAATGCAGGAAACAATCAACACGCCATACAGGCAGTTGATAGACCGTTTAAGCGCGCTCTACAGAGTAAAGCAGGAAATACTCGAAGCCGAAGAAGAAAAGGCCAAACAGGATATAGCATTTTGGAAAGGTAGAATCAGAGAATTTAAAAGTATAGTAGTTCCGCTTTAAAATGTTTTTGGGATTGCCTCAAAAGCCGTCATTGCGAGTGCAACGAAGTCCTAAACATTCCGCGCAAAAAACATTTTAAAGTGGGGTGAGTATAGGGGCTGTCTCAAAATCCGTCATTGCGGGCTTGACCCGCAATCCCCCTATGCAATCTTGTTGTTGGGGATTGCCTTACGGCGAGATAAACAAGTTGCGGGTCAAGCCCGCAATGACGGGGTGGGCTAGGCGCTCGCAATGACGGATTTTGAGACAGCCCCATTGTTTTGATATTTTGGGACGGGAGGATCGGGCAGCCGCCGTAATTCCTTTTTGGAATTGCGGAGGAAAGTCCGGGCGCCACAGGACAGGATACCGCTTTATCGGCGGGGCCCGCAAGGGTACGGAAAGCGCAACAGAGAGAAGTCCGCTCTTTTTTCATCTTCGGACGAAAACGGGGTGAGAGGTGAAAGGGTGGGGTAAGAGCCCACCGGCCCGCAATGTCGGGTGCAGGCAAGCCCTATCCGGCGCAAGGCCAAGCATGGGAGGATCCCGGTAAAACGGGAAGAGGCGGTCCGTCTCTATGCCATCCTCCCGGGTAGGCCGCTTAGACAAATGGCTGCCTCTCCCTCACATGAGGGACAGACAGAACCCGGCTTACAGATCCTGCCGTCCTTTTTTATTACTTGAGCGCTGAAGTATTAATCCCCAAATTAACTTTTGCGCTGCGCCGTCCGGCAACATCACTGCAGTAGTGCAGTTGTCGGGCGGTGTGGCGCAAAAGTTAATTGGTGTCTTAATATCGGTAGCGTGTTTTCCCCGAAGATAGAGGGCCCATAGATGAGGTTTTTAATTTTAGCGTTGATTTTGAGTCTTGCAACTTCCGTATTACACCCGGTAGCCGCCGATACCGTGCCGTCCACCGACTCCACACTCCACGTCCTGCATCCCACACTTGACATGCCCAACACAGGGCCCGTCTACATCCGCAGTATAGAAATCCACGGCAACGATGTCACGCGCCTGGAAGTTCTCGAGCGTTACATTACTTTCGACATCGGCCAAATACTTGATACCCTGCAGTTTCGCGCCACACGCTCCAACCTTCTCGCTACATTTCTTTACGACGAGATCGATATCGTTGTGGTCATAAATGGCGACGAAGCGCATATATCCATCAAACTCAAGGAGACGGTGCGGCTGCAAATTGGATATGGGCTTACGTATATTACCCGCAGATACGGAGACGACAAACTGTGGTTTAAGCTCAGCGGAGACGTAAAGCTCGAAAATTTTAGAGGCCGGATGGAAGAAATAATGTTTGGGGCGAGCGTTTGGGATTATTGGGGGGTCAATTTGGGATGGTACAAACCATTTTTGTCGATGCCGTACTACATCACGACAAGCGCGGGCGTGGCTATGTATCCCGATGAAAACTTACCGTTAGACTATATTGACGTATACGCGCGGGCAACGATTGGAAGGCGTCTCGGCAGACGCTGGCGGCTTGCTTTTGGCGTGTCCCCGATATACAGGCATCGGATGATTGTTGAATCGGAACTTGACGGCAGCTTAGCGTTGGATTTGTCGCAGTACCCGGAGTCCGACCCTGCGCCGCCGCCCGAATCCGTCGGCAACCGCCCAGATGACGGCGCGGTGTTTGAACTGTTCACGCAGCTCAGCCTTGCCGCCGATTACCGCTCCTCGCGGTTTGACCCGCAGAGCGGATGGCTCATGAGTTCGAGCGCCCGCACAAACAGCCTGTATAGCGGCGACTATACCCCATTTACCCAGTTTGTTAATGAATTTCGATATTATCAGCCGTCGCTACTCAACGGTTTGGCGGTTTTGCGGCTAAGGCACACGGTGCGCAATGTCGCCGCCGACTCTTACCACAGGCTGACTTACGGCGGCGCTGGCGAGGTTCGCGGCTATGGCGACAAATATCTTGGGGCGCGGGAATTTTCTGTAAACAGCGCGGTTTTGGCATCGCTCAAATATCACCAGCCAATCTGGAAAACGCCGCCGATCCCGGTATCGCTCATCAATTTGATTTTTAGCGGCGTAGACAGGCTCACATGCCGGATTGACGCGACTTTTATCGCCGATTATGCCCGCCTCTTTGAAGAACCGCTCGGCGCTATTACGCTTGACGGGCGGTGGCAGGAAGGCATAGGGTTGGGGGGCGGGGTAAGATTCGTCGTTCCTGAAATAAGACAGAGCGGATGTATTGACGTGGTGTGGGGGAGACATGAGGGCCTCGATGGGGTTACATGGGAACCGATGGTGCACATATATTTGGATTTGTTCTTTTAGTATAACCCTTATATTATTTTATTATATTGCTGTATCAAACTGGTAGACTTATGACTAAAACTTAAGCGGGGAGGTATCTCTTGAAGCTTCGTAATGCTGTTAGACGTGTAACAGGTCGGCGCGCCCTTTTGGGGTGTGGAATGATGGGTTTTGTGGCGTTTTTGGGGCT
>JAITUP010000096.1 GCA_031286265.1 Chitinispirillales bacterium
CATTTTTACCCCGATAGTATGCCCACGTGTCCCCCGTAAGCGGTCGCCGCTTATGGGGGACCGCAGGGGGCTATCGCATCGGGGCGTTACGGGGCAGAGCCCCGTCCTCAAAAAACAAAGCCAAACTCAATAGATAATTGAGGTTAATTACCGCCGGGTTAATAAATAAGACGATTGGGTTAAAAATCTCCCCAATCATCATCGTCAAGCGGTATTATTTCGTCATGTTTCACCGCTTTTGTAGTTTTTGTCGGGCTTGTGGCGATTGCCGGTTGTGTTTTTGTGACTTTTATCGCCGGCGCCGATTGTGATTTTGATGGGCCGGGCAGTGAAAGACGAGGCTTTGAGACTCCGCCGCCGCCTACCGCCGCGGTTAGTTTGAAAGTTTTGACCATGTTTGCAAGCTCAGCCGCCTGACTGCTCAGCTCTTCCGCCGCGCTTGCCGACTCCTCGGAGTTGGCGGCGTTTTGCTGGGTGACCTGATTCATTTGGGCTATAGCGGTGTTGATCTGCTCTACGCCCTGTGCTTGCTCGTTTGACGCGGCGGCGATTTCGGCGATGAGATCGGCGACTTTTCCGGCGCGTTCCACCGTTCTTTCAAGCGCTATGGCGACTTCTTCGGTAATTTTTACACCGCCGTCGGCGTTTTTAACAGACTCCTCAATCATTTGGGCTGTATTTTTGGAAGCCTCGGCGCTGCGCATCGCGAGGTTGCGCACTTCTTCGGCCACAACGGCAAAACCTTTACCGGCTTCACCCGCGCGGGCAGCCTCAACGGCGGCGTTGAGCGCGAGCAGGTTTGTCTGAAACGCTATGTCGTCTATCGTTTTCAAAATTTTTGCCGTGTTGTCGGAGGATTCCTTAATTTGGCGTATCGCTTCCCCCATCCTCCCCATCGCCTCGCTAGCCTCGGCGACGGCCGCGCCGGCTTCCCCGACTAAATTCTTCGCCTGCGTGGAATTGTCGGCGTTTTGTTTTGTCATGGAGGACATTTGTTCAAGGCTCGACGAAACTTCTTCGAGCGAACTGGCCTGCTCGTTTGCGCCGTGGGCGAGCGATTGCGCGCCCTGCGAAATTTCACCGCTTGCGCTTGATACTTGGCTTACGGCTTCCTCAACCTGCTGCAGGGCATCGTTGAGGTTGTCAATCAAGAGGTTAATATCGTCTTTCATCCGCGAGTATTCACCCCTGTATTCTCTTTGCAAGCGGTGTGTCATATCTTTTTCAGCGGCGGCGTGGAGTACCTTGCCGCCGTCTTCTATGATAAGTCCGCGCAACGTTTCCATCATGCTTTTAAGGTTAAGCATCAACACGTCTTCAGGGCCGCTTGGAACTATGTCTTGGCTAAGATCGCCGTTAGCCATCCGTTTTATCGTCCCCGCCACTTCGCCGGTCAGCGCTTCGCCGAAGTTATCTACAGCCCTCGCCATAGCGCCGATTTCGTCTTTACGGGTTAGCCTGAGCCGCGAATCGAGTTTTCCCGTACTGTACATCTCGGTAAGTATTTTAGCGGTCTGGTCAATCGGCTTGGCGATGCTGCCGGCGGTGTAGAGCGATATGGCGATGGCGATAACGCAAAATATTATTACAATCGCTATCATCATAAATATCATTTGGCTTGTCCGTTTCTCCGTATTCGATATATCCGTCCCAACAAACAGCATACCGAGCGGGGTGCCGTCAACGCCGTTTATCGGGCTGTAAAATGCGTACATTGTGGTCCCGACTAGCGCTAGCTTCCCCATATATTCGTTTCCAGCCAAAACCTGCCTGGATACGGTTTCAGGCGCCTGCGTGCCGATATTACGCTCGCCTCGCTCGTTTTTTACCGTGGTAGCCACGCGCGTATTGCCTAAAAAGACGGTGACGTCACTATTGGTATATCCTCCCATATTGTCGACGAATGTTTCAGTGCTGAGGTCGTAACCGCTGCTTACCACGCCGATTTGTCTGCTTCCGTGCATAATCGGGACGCCGCAACGCAGAGATATCGGGTTGTTCGACGTGCTTTCATATGCAACCATAGTGCGGCCTTCCAGCGCGGCTCTGACGTTTGCCAAATGAGTTTGGCCGTCGCCGTAACGATCGGGCGTAAGAGAACGCACGGTTACGTTCCCGCTCATGTCCGTTAAGGTGTAGGAATGGAGATTGCTATACTGAGCGACATATAATATGGCGTCAATAAGTTTTTGCCGGTTACCCGTCTCCAAAAACTCTAGGGTGGCGGCGATGACATCCGGATTTCTCGCTGCCAAGAGCGTTGAACGTTCAATAGTGTTTTCTATCTCCTCCTTGTAGGCCAATACGGTCGTTTTAGCCGTTCTAACTTCATTGACCTCGGACTCCGTAGCAAATGCCCTTATATTGGAGATACCGATTAAGGCGATGATCAACGATGAAATGATCGCTAACCCCGCCATTGGCAAAAGGATTTTGTAACGAATGCTCATACACACCTCTCTTTTAAGTTTTTTATTGTGTCAAGAATAAACCATCCTCTACTATATATTGTAGTATTGTGGGCGATAATTTGCCACTTTTATGTTATTTAGACAACCCGATAAAAAAAAGGCGGGCGGCAAATAAATTCGCCGCCCGCCTTTGTTACCGCTTTTTTTCTAATTACATTTCCATCGCCGCCATCTGCTTCAGCATTTTAATCTTCGCCGTAACAGCCTGCTGGGCCGTGTCGACGAGCTGCTTCGAGCCGTCGGGATTGCTACGCTGGAGGATCTTGTACCTGTTCTCCTTGTAGGCATAGTCCGCAAGCGCGATCGTCGGATCCTTACTGTCGATCACGAGCGGGTTCTTGCCCTGCGCGGCAAGCTCCGGGTTGTAGCGATAGAGCGGCCAGTGGCCTGATTCGACCGCGTCCTTCTGCGCGTCGTAGCCCTTAGACATGTTGATGCCGTGGGCGATACAGTGCGAGTAAGCGAGGACGATTGCGGGGCCGTCGTAGTTCTCGGCTTCAATCATGGCCTTGAGCGCCTGCTGCCTGTGCGCCGCGGTACCCATCGCAACGCGGGCCACGTATACGTAACCGTAGCTCATCGCGATAAGGCCGAGGTCTTTTTTGATGACCGGCTTACCGCCCGCCGCGAACTTCGCCACCGCGCCCATCGGGGTAGACTTGGAAGCCTGACCGCCGGTGTTCGAGTATACCTCGGTGTCGAGAACGAGTAGCTTGACGTTCCGGTTCGCCGCGATAACGTGGTCAAGACCGCCGTAGCCGATGTCGTAGGCCCAGCCGTCGCCGCCAATCGCCCAAACCGATTTCTTGACGAGGTAGTCTATGACGCTTATGAGTTCCTTGCTTGTTTCGTTGCACTTGTCGCCCGAACACGCGCTTAGAAGCTCTTTGGCTTTCGCTACGCGCCCGCGCTGAACGTCGATAAGTTCGGTCGTCGACTGATCGGCGTTAACGATTTCACCCACCAACGTTTTGAGTTCGGCAGACACTCCGTCGCAATCCTTAATCCGTTCGCAAAGTTCTTTCGCGTATACCGCAAACTTGTCAACCGACAAACGCATACCGAAAGCCAGCTCGGCGGTGTCTTCAAACAGCGAGTTGTTCCATGTGGGGCCTCTGCCGTCGTCCCTTGTGGTGTAGGGCGTCGTGGGCAGGTTGCCGCTATATATGGAAGTACAGCCTGTAGCGTTGGCGATGTAGAGCCTGTCGCCCACAAGCTGGGTCAGCATTTTGATGTACGCGGTTTCACCGCAGCCCAAACACGCGCCGCTGAACTCAAACAGCGGACGGACGAACTGGCTGCCCTTGACCGTCGTAATGTCGTATTTCTTAGGATCGGTGTCGGGGATGGTGAGGAAGAATTCCCAGTTTGCGGCTTCTTGAGCGCGAAGCGGCATCTGATGCTCCATTTTGAGAGCGCCCTTATCTTTCGCGGGGCAGCTCCCTACGCAAAGCGCGCAGCCCGTGCAGTCTTCAGGCGCGACCTGAAGCGAATACTTCATACCGGCAAGCTCCTTGCCTTTCGCTTCACACGACTTGAACGCCGCCGGGGCGCCGCTTAGACATGACGCGTCGTAGGCCTTCGGCCTGAGACAGCCGTGCGGGCAGACAAACGCGCAGGCGTTACACTGAATACAGGCGTCGGGGCCCCAAACGGGGATGTCGACCGCGATGTTGCGCTTCTCAAACTTGGTTGTGCCTACAGGCCACGAACCGTCGGCCGGCATGTCGGACACGGGGATCGTGTCGCCTTCTTGCCTGATGATCTTCGCCGTAACATTGTTGACGTGATCGGCGTAGTGTGTATGATAGCTGTTTGATTTCGCGGGTGTACCGTGAATGCTCTTGCGCTCCTCAATCGGATTTGTGACTTCGGCGGGGTAACTGACTTCGTGGAACCCGCTTAGCCCCTTGTCGATTGAGTTGATATTTTTGTTGACGATCTCTTCGCCTTTGCTCCCGTAGGAATCCCTGATCGCTTTTTTGATAGCGTCGACCGCTACGTTCAAGTCGATCACGTTGGAGATTTTGAAGAACGCGGCCTGCATTATCGTGTTGATGATAACGCCGAGACCGACTTCCTTGGCGATCGCCAGCGCGTCGATGACGTAGAACTTGAGCTTCTTGTCGATTATCTGTTTCTGCACGCGGCCGGGGATTTTGCTCCAAACAGCGTCCTTATCATACTCGGAAGCGAGTAGGAACGTCCCGCCGTCTTCCAAATTCTTCAGCATGTCGTATTTTTCGACAAACGTGAAGTTGTGGCAAGCGAGGAAGTTCGCTTTTGTGATAAGGTAGGGGCGGCGGATCGTGTTTTTCCCGAAACGCAGGTGAGACACCGTGACGGTGCCGGCTTTCTTCGAGTCGAACACGAAATAACCCTGCGTATTGTTGTCCGTTTCGTTGGAAATGATCCCGATGCTGTTTCTGTTGGCGCCGACCGTGCCGTCGGAAGCGAGCCCGTAGAACAGCGCGCGGTACGTATCGCCGCCTTCGACCGTGAACGACTTGTCATATTCGAGCGATGTATTTGTGACGTTTTCGTTTATACCTACAACGAAGCGGCTCTTGGGCTTGCCGGCGTCTAACTCGTCGTATACGGCCTTGACCATCGCCGGTGTAAATTCCGCCGAGCCGAGCCCGTAGCGTCCACCGATGATTTTGGGCATTTTCGCGAAACGCGGCTTGTCGCCGTCCATTTCTTCGCTGATGGCCGTGCGCACGTCTTCGTAGAGCGGCTCGCCAAGCGATCCGGGCTCTTTCGTTCTGTCGAGCACCGCGATTTTCTTGACGGAAGCCGGAATTGAGCCGATGAAAGCCGATGCGTCGAACGGACGGTAGAGGCGTACTTTCAGAACGCCTGTTTTCGCGCCCTTGGCGTTTAGGAAATCGGAAGTTTCGTGGACGGTGTCTGCGCCCGAACCCATGATAATAATGAGTTTTTCGGCATCCGGCGCGCCTACGTAGTCAAACAGGTTATACTGGCGGCCTGTCAGCTTCGCGAACAGATCCATATATTTCTGCACGATGGCAGGGCATTCGGCGTAGTATTTGTTGACGGTTTCGCGCCCCTGAAAGTATACGTCGGGGTTTTGGGCCGTTCCCTTGATGTGGGGTTTGTCCGGCGTCATGGCTCTAGAACGGAAAGCGCGTACCAAATTCATATCAATCATGGCGCGCATGTCGTCAAATGTCAGTTCTTCAATCTTCTGCACTTCGTGCGATGTGCGGAAACCGTCAAAGAAATGCAAAAACGGTATACGCGCTTCAAGCGTCGCCGCATGCGAGATCAGCGTGAGATCCATCGCTTCCTGCACCGTGGTGGAGGCGAGCATGGCGAACCCGGTTTGGCGGATCGACATGACGTCCGAGTGGTCGCCGAAGATCGACAGCCCCTGGCAAGCGAGCGCGCGAGCCGACACGTGGAAGACCGTAGGGGTCAGTTCACCCGCGATCTTATACATATTGGGGATCATCAGCAGAAGCCCCTGCGACGCCGTAAACGTAGTCGTGAGCGATCCTGCGCACAGGGCTCCGTGCACGGCGCCCGCCGCGCCGGCTTCCGACTGCAATTCAGACACCTCCGGGACTGTCCCCCAGATATTCTTTTCGCCCCTTGCCGATTTTTCATCGGAAATCTCGCCCATCCCCGAAGAGGGGGTAATGGGGTAAATGGCGATTACCTCGTTCACAGCGTGCGCAACGTGCGCTACAGCCGAGTTACCGTCATGCGGTACCATTTTTCTTGACATGGTCTACTCCTGTCTTTTTGGGATTTATATGTATGTGAAACAAAATGCCTTTATAGAAACAATCGAAAATGCAATATAATTCATGGGCAACAATAATAGGTAATATTTTTTTCATTATTTTTCGGGCGGGGTAGGCGGGAAAGTGGAGAAAAGGGAATATCGTTTTTTTTCAACCTCAGGATTGACTTTACCCGTTAATTTATAGTATTTTGCTGATTATGAAACGATTACTTCCTCTTGGCATTCAAGATTTTCCGAAAATCCGCGAAAGCGGTTTTGTTTATGTCGACAAAACCGCGCGTATTCATGAATGGCTGACCGGTTCCGGGCAATCGTTCTTCCTTTCGCGTCCTCGTCGTTTCGGCAAATCGCTTCTCTGTTCGACGCTCTCCGCGGTTTTTGAGGGCCGGCGGGAGCTGTTTGGCGAGATTGCGGGCTGCCCAGCCTTGGCGATTGATTCGCTTGAGTGGGAATGGAAAGAGCATCCGGTGATAAGGTTAGACCTGAACGCCGGGGACTATGCAAACTATGGGATAGATACGCTTCATAACGCGTTAACTTCCCAGTTGCAGGCGCAAGCGGAAAAATATGGGATTGATCTCCCATCGGAGTATAACCATAGCAACCGATTCGCCTATCTCATCCGGAAAGCGCACGAGAAAGTAGGTGTTCGGTCTGTGGTAATTATTGATGAATATGATAAGCCGCTTTTAGAGACTATTGACGATATTACGGTCAATAAAAAAATCAGAAGTGCGCTCAAGGGTTTTTACGGCATTTTGAAATCGTCCGATTCGCATTTGCGTTTTTTGTTTTTAACCGGCGTAACCAAATTTTCCAAAGTGAGTGTGTTTTCCGACCTCAACCACTTGGA
>JAITUP010000109.1 GCA_031286265.1 Chitinispirillales bacterium
GTCGGGTGTAATGCTAAAGTCAAAACAAGTCGATGGTGTGGTTTTGTTTTTGATTTTAGTATTTTTACCCCGATAGTATGCCCACATGTCCCCCGTAAGCGGTCGCCGCTTATGGGGGATCGCAGGGGGCTAATGTATCGGGGCGTTACGGGGCAGAGCCCCGTCCCCAAAAAAGATTTTAAAAAGCTTTTAAAGATTTTGATTTTGACTTTGATTTTGATGTTACACTCCAATAGATCGCCGCGCTTCGCTCGCGATGACGGGCTTTTGGTAGGCATCAGCCTAATGGAAAATTTGGGTTAAAACCGGCCACACAGAAAATATTTAGAAACAAAAAATAAAAACATACAGATATATATACCAAAAATTATTTTTGTATGGTATAATTATATTGGGGATGGTGTCCCAAAAGTTGGCCATCGGCTGTATGGCGGAGGGGTATATTGTAAAAATATGGGTTACAAATACTTTAGAGACATCTACATCCGCTACCTTCGTAATTTTTTAGCGAAGGACGAGATGACCGCTACGACTTTCGACAAGTTCATGGCGCTGGCGTACGCCGTGCGCAGTGAGCTCGTGCCGCACTGGATAAGCACGCAGAGGAGCTATATCGGTAAGCGGCGCCTCTATATTCTCTCAATGGAACACATGCTCGGCAAAAGCCTCCAGAAAAACATGACGAACCTTGGGATAGAGGAAGCGTTCGCGGCGGCGGTGAACTCGTTTGGAATATCCATAAAAGACCTGTTCGACAAGGATAACGAACTCAATCTCGGCAACAGCGGCAAGTCACGGGTTGTGGCCTGCCTCCTCGAATCGATGGCCACGCTCGGAATGCCGGCGATGGCTTATGGCATGAGGTACGACTACGGCCAATTTCGGCAGGAAATAAAAAACGGCATGCAGAAAGAGTGTCCAAACGATTGTCTGCACAAGGGGCATCCCTGGGAAATTATCCGGTCGGAATATATCGGCATGGTGAAATTTGCGGGGGAGTGCGTACGCGTGGACGAAAGCCTCCCGCTTGGTCCTTATGAATGGAAAGGCGCCGAGGAAGTATACGCCATGCCCTACGACACTCCGCTTGTCGGGCACAAAAACGATGTAATCAATACGCTACGCCTATGGTCGGCATGGGCCAGCGAAGAATTTTTACCGGACTATATGTATCACAACGACTACGTGAGAGCCTGCGAAGAAAAATCGCTTTCGGGGCGCATCACGAAGGTATTATTCCCGGACGAAGACGTGAAGCGCGCGCACGACATGCGCATCAAGCAGCAATATTTCTTCGTGAGCGCATCAATTCAGGATATCGTCCGCCGCCACAAGCGGAACGGTAATAGCATACAGACGTTAGACAGCAAGGTGGCTATCCACTTGAGCGGCAGTAGTTGCGCGCTCGCGATACCCGAAATGATGCGGGTGCTTGTCGATTTGGAAGGCATAGAGTGGACGCAGGCATGGGAGATGACGACAAAAATATTTTCCTACACATCCAGCGCCACGCACCGCGATTATACCGAGACATGGCCGGTATACAAAATCGGCCAGCTAATGCCGCGGATAATGCAGATTATTTTCGACATCAACCTCGAGCATCTCGATCAGGTAAGGTCGCAGTGCGGGGACAACGTCGAACTGTTGCGCAATCTCTCGCTCATTGAGGAGGGTGAGGTGAAACGGATCCGTTTCGCGGACATGGCGGCTCTCGGCTCAAATTCGATCAGCGGGGTATCCGCCGCGCATACCGAATTTCTAAAAAGTCATGTCTTCCCGGTCTACCATGCTCACTATCCGAAAAAATTCAGTTGCAAATCCAACGGCGTGTCGCACCGCCACTGGCTCTACGGCGCCAACAGGCCGCTCGCGGCCCTTATAACCCGTGTGATAGGCGACGGATGGATACGGCATCCCGAAGAACTCGAAAAATTCGAAGCGTTTGTGTCGAACACCGGCGTGCTGAAAGATTTTCATAACGTAAAAAATTTAGCGAAAAATCGTCTTTGCGAGGCGATGAAAGAAAAGCACGGAATCGTCGTAGACAGTACAATGCTTTTTGATATGCATAGCAGGTCGTTTCACACGCTCAAGCGTCAGGCTCTGCACATCTTATACATATTGAACAATTATTTGAAAATAAAGAACGGCAAAGCGCCCGTGTGCCGCCGTGCGTTTATCTTTGCCGGCAAGGCGTCGCCGTCCGACTTTTTAGCCAAACAGATCATACACCTCGTAAACGTAGTCGCCGATATTGTAAATGGCGATCCTGATGCCAAAGATTTGATGAAGGTAGTGTTTGTGCCTAACTTCGGCGTGAGTTGGGCCGAACTGTTCGTGCCGGCGGCCAATCTGTCGGAGCAGATATCCACGGTAACGAATGAACCGGCGGGGACGTTTGCCATGAAGTATTCTTTCAACGGCGCGCTAACGCTTGCAAGCCGCTGCGGCACAAACATTGAGTTGATAAAAAGCCTCGGCGAAGAAAACATCTTCGCGTTTGGAAAAACAACGGAAGAAATCATAGCGGTAAATAGCCACTATAACCCCGGAAAAATCATAGAAGAAGACGAGCGGCTAAGAGAAATATTCGCGCTACTCGAATCGAGCTTGCACAGTGTACCGGAGGGCTATGCGCTGTACCCGCTTTTGTCGTCGCTCAGAGATTCCGACAGAAGTTTTGTTTTGACGGATTTCGCAGATTATATTAATAAACAGGACAAGGCCGACGAGCTGTATAACGATAGAGCGGTCTGGGACAGCAAATGCCTGCGCAACATATCAAAGATGGGGTGGTTTTCGACCGATCGGCTGGTTAAGGAGTTTGCGTCGGATATTTGGAAAATCACGCAGGGATGACCGTTAAAACCGGAAAATAAAATTATGAAAAATACTGCCGACAAAACCGTCACTAAAAAACGATCGCCCAAAGAATTTGTGGTGACGGGTGAATCCGTTGTTTCCGGATGGGGGTACGGCAAGGCGTATTTTATCGGCAGAGCGGTGCAGCAGCAGGGCGCGTCGGCGGTGACCATATCGCAGGAAGAAGTCGGTACGGAAATCATCCGCTTCAACGAAATCCGTGACCGAGCGAAAAAAGATTACCAGAAACTGATACATGACCTGAGCAGCGATGAAACCACCATCGACGTATCAATACTCAACATATACGAACTCATCCTCGACGATCCGGCGTTCATTGGGCAGGTCGTAGAGGCGATTTCCGTCAAATTGTACGATCTGGAAACATCGATACGCGCCGTCTCCAACGACATTATTAAACAGTTTGAATCCGCCGGAACGCCGTACTTTAAGGAGCGGGCGGGCGATATGGTGGAGGTTTGCGAGAAATTGGTCTCCTACCTGCACAGCGACGGAAGCCGGACCAAGACATTCGCCGAGCCGGTAGTTCTCGTTATATTGAGGACATTCACTCCCACCGACATTCTCGCCTACGATCGCTCGAAGATCAGCGCGGTCATCACGGTGAGCGGCGGTAAAACGTCGCACGCGGCTATTCTCGCGCGTTCCTATAACATCCCCGTTATCTCCGACTTGCGCAATATTACCGATCGGATAAAACCGGGCTACGAGATACTCGTCGATGCGGATAGGGGAAAAGTCTACGTCCAGCCATCGGCGCAGACGGTTTCCAAATACAAATTGCAGACGCACGGCGAGGAGGCCTACAAGAAACTCAAGGCAAAGTGGAACAGGCCGGTTTACACAAGAGACGGTGTACGCATAGAAGTGCTTGCCAACTTGTCGTTGCCCGAAGATGCTCGCGAGGCCGTAGAGAACGGCGCCGACGGCATCGGCCTCGTCCGCACAGAATACCTGTTGTCGAATCGTAAAGACATGCCGACCGAGGCCGCGCACATAAGCTACTATAAGGAAATATTGGACCAATGTCGCGGCAAACACTGCGTAATACGCTTGATGGACATAGGCGGAGACAAGATCCCGCAATTTTTCGACATGCCGCAGGAGTTCAACCCATTTATGGGTTGGCGCGCGATAAGAATTTTCCTCGAGCGTAAGGAAATATTCGAAACGCAGGTAGCCGCCATACTGAAGGCGGGCAAGGGGCATGACTATTCTATAATGATACCGATGGTCACGACCTTGCAGGAGTGGTTAGAGGCAAAAGTTTTCATCAAGAGAATTGCCGAGAAGTTGTCTATGCCCATGCCGCGCTGCGGCGTGCTCTTTGAGGTGCCGCTTGCGATTCTCGAAATGCAGATGTTTATGAAAGAAATAGATTTCGCGTCTATAGGTACCAACGACCTGATTCAATATTTGAGCGCGGCTGATAGAAATAATTCAAAGGTGAATTATCTGTATAACCCCGTCGAACCGGCCTTTTTGAGGATTATCAAAAACGCGATCAAAATAGCCAACGACAACGGCAAGCCGCTATCTATATGCGGCGAGATGGCCGGGCACCCGTTGCACACCATTCTTCTCGTAGGCCTCGGCCTGCGCCGTTTCAGTGTGATGCCCCGCAACGTCCCGCTGATAAAGGAAATCATCGCCAACATCAACTCCGCCGAAGTCGCCGAAAGCGTCTCGCATATCAACGTGATAGAATCTATGGATGAGACGTTGCAATGGTTGAAAAATTTGAATACTCGATTGTTGGGCGATGTTATGAAGAAGATGCCGTTTATGGGGTAGGCTCTCCGTTTTATGGGAGTATTAATCCGGCGGTAATTAAAATCAAAACCTTTAAAATCAAAGTCTTTTTTTGGTGACAGGGGCTCCGCCCCCGTAACGCCCCCATTCTAAAACCGACTACGCTAAAACCCTTATCCTAAAACCCTACGGGTGGGTGTATGGCTCGGGGCAAAACGAGATCTCCACGTAAGAATGAACATCGCCCTCTCCATTCAAACGAGCCTTTGTTGTCCCAAACATTACGGAGCAGCGTCAGAGAGTTAGGCGACACATTTTAAAAAAAGGTTTTAAAAAAACGCCTGAATGAACATCGCCCTCTCCATTCAAACGAGCCTTTGTTGTCCCAAACATTACGGAGCGGCGTCAGAGAGTTAGGCGACACATTTTTTTAACCCAAATTTTC
>JAITUP010000117.1 GCA_031286265.1 Chitinispirillales bacterium
TCTTTAAAATCAAATTCTTTTTTGGTGACAGGGGCTCCGCCCCCGTAACGCCCCCATTCTAAAACCTAATACGCTAAAACCCTTACCCTTAAAACCATACGGTCGGGTGTAATGCTAAAATCAAAACAAGTCGATGGTGTGGTTTTGTTTTTGATTTTAGCATTTTTACCCCGGTAGTATGCCCACGTGTCCCCCGTAAGCGGTCGCCGCTTATGGGGGACCGCAGGGGGGCTATCGTATCGGGGCGTTACGGATGATAAACTATGCGCGAAGTGAGTGAGGATGTACAGTGTACATCTTGCCGCTTGATTGAAAGAGTGAACTTATGAGCCCCGTCCCCAAAAAACAAAGCCAAACTCAATAGATAATTGAGATTAATTACCGCCGGGTTAATAAGATGTGAGGTGAGAGCAAAAGTTCTAAGAATTTTGGTTTTTGGCCATAACTTCTCCCGCCATCTCCCCCGCTCCCTCAAAATCACTGCGCAGATAAAGCGTCCCGCGGATTTCCTCGAGAGCTTTGGCCGTTTCCCTCCGCCACGTTTTCTCTTTCAGCCTGTCGAGAGCCCGATAGACCGCCGCGTCGTCGTAATCCTCGCAAGCAGTTTTTACGATGCTTAACTGTTCAATCAAGTACGCGGTATCTTCCTCCGTGCTATCCGCGACATCCGCGGCTTCCGAGGGATCCGGTATGGTTTTTATCAATTCCTCCAAGGCTTTGATAAAGCCTTCCGTATTGGTGTTAATATATACCATATCGCCGTCCATTCCCGCTTTTTCGAGCGATTCCGCCATTTTTGATACGTCGGCCTTGCCGATGTTGGCAAGCGCGGACTTCATGGCGTGGACGGTTGTGGTATACAATTTCACATCGGCATTTTCAGCGGTTTCTTTGAGCGCGGCTACCGCTTTTACCGCGTCACGCCGGAATATTTGAAGCATCTCCGGGTCCATGGCGGTTTCTTCCGCGGCGGCTTCCGCTTCCGCTGCGGCCGCGAGGGCCTTGGATGCCGCTATCGCTTCCGCTCTGTATTTCGCGGCTTCTTCGGGATGTCTGTCGCGGACAAATTTGTTGAGAACGGAGTCTAAATGACGGATCTCGATGGGTTTTGAGATAAATCCGTCAAAACCCTTACTCAAAAACATTTCTTCATTACCCGCGAGGGCGTTGGCAGTGAGTGCGACGACTACGCCGTCGTAGCCAAATTTACGTATTTTTTCGGTCGTCTCTATGCCGTCCATCTTGGGCATCATGTGATCCATGAAGATTATATCGTAAACATTTTCGGCCTTGATTAAATTGAGCGCCTCAAAACCGCTGCTTGCGGTTTCGATGTTGATCTTCCACGGCGCGAGCAATCCCTTGGCCACATACAGATTCGTCTCTACATCGTCGACGATGAGTACCTTGCCGTAGGGCATGGTCTCGCGGACCCTCTTGCGTCTCTCCCTCTTGTTTGTAGCGAAAGAGAATTTCTTTAGTTTTTCCGCGATTTCCGGGCCTATCGCTTCGCATTGTACGCTCTTTTGGCCTATCTCTATTGTAAACTTGCTGCCTTTCCCATATTCGCTTTCCACGCTGATGACGCCGCCCATCATCTCGACGAGCCTCTTGGTTATGGAAAGCCCAAGCCCCGTTCCTTCGGTCGTGCGGTTCGCCTCAAAATTGAAGCGCTTGTAGTCCGAGAACAGCATCTCCAAATCTTGCGATTTCATACCTTGACCGGTATCCTCAACGGTAAAGCGCAACATTACGTCCTTGTCTTTCATCACGTGGCTGATTGTCAGCTTGATGTGCCCTTTTTCCGTATATTTTATCGCGTTTGAGAGCAGGTTATTGAGCACCTGTTTTATGCGCAACTCGTCGCCAAATAATTTTGAAGGCAATTCGCTGTCCGCTTCGACGGCAAAATCGATTTCTTTTGAGCCCAATCTCACAACATTTATTTGCACCGCGTCATTTATCAGGCTGGGCATGTCGTACTGCGTCGGGTTGAGTTCTAATTTACCCGTTTCGATTTTCGACAGATCGAGGATATCGTTGATGATGCCGAGCAGATTGTTGCCCGAATTGTATATCATTTCGAGGGCGGTCACATAGTCCGGGGGCAGGCCTTCTTTTTGCAGGCCCATCTGCACTATACCGATAATCGCGTTCATAGGCGTGCGGATTTCGTGGGACATGGTGGCCAAAAAGTTGCTTTTGCTCTTGTTTGCCTCTTCCGCTTCGTTCATGGCGGTCACAATGTCTGTGGTATCGTTCCAATCTATGACTACCCCGTCAAATTCTTCATCAAGCATGGGCGCGTTAGTGATGCGGTAGGCGCGGTAATCGCCGTGCCCCTCTATATCCGCTACGACATCGTGACGGTAAATTTTTTGTTCATCTATCGCCCGCGCCAACCCGTTTTCTATCTCTTCGAGCAATTTTCCATCCGCAAACGAGGCGTATACCTCAAAGATATTCTTCCCCTCTACCTCGTTGAGAAATTTTGCCCCTATTCTTTGCATGAATTGGTCGGAACAGTATGCTATCCTTTGCTCGCCATCTAAAAGTATCAAGAAATTCGCGCTACTTTTCATCATGTGTTTGAGGAAACGTTGGCGCTTTTCATTTTCGGCGACGAGGACACGGAACATATTCATTTTGACGTTGAAATTACTTTCAACGGCGACGATGGTGCGGTTGCGCTGGGCGAGTTCGCGGTTGGTAGCGCGTAATTCGGTCTTTAGTTTTTTAACTTCTTCTTTAAGAACGGTGATTTCGTCAATTTGTTCCATTTATCCGTATCCTTAAAAAATAGGGGCGGCAAACTGAACCGCCCAATAATGTCTAATCAACATCAAAACCGCTACCAACACCGTCTTCAATCAAACGCACAGGCAATCAACGTATAGTTATGTAACGTGTTTATGTATTTCCCGCCGCTGTCTCGTATCGGGCAAATTTCTCCGCCTGTGTAGGCTATGCTGTATCTCAGCGGAGAGTTATTTTTTTGCTCGTACTCTTTTGCGTAATCCGCTATTTGCTGCATTTCGGCAAAGATATTTGAACCCAACGACCACGCCCGCGCCGCGCAACTTAGAATGTAGATAGTACTTTTTTTGGCTTCGTCCAGTTCTTTTATCAGTTTATCCGTGCTCGCTACGGTTTTATCTCCGTCTAAGATTGAAAACAGGATTTTTGAGCCTTTTTTTATTATGCCCGCGGCCAGTATGTAGTCGGTGCCCTCAACAACCTTTAAAAAGGCTCTGGCTACCGTCGTACCATCCGGGCATGTCAAAACGGCGGGAATTACCGCTATCTCGGAACCTGTTCCCGAGTCGTCGGGGGATGCTATACCCTGCTCTTTTAAATACTTTAACGCGGGTATGCCGTTGATACTTTTTAGCATGGCGCCCTCCACATCTGTAATTTCAGCGGCCTCACCGTAGCCCTCTCCCACATCAAAGGAGGTGGTCATGTAAAATTTCGGTTCGATGTCGCCGTAAACGGCCATGAGGGCACACATAGACAAGGATATTTTGCCGTTGCCTACCACATAGCTTGAATCGGGTACGCCCTCTATGCTATATACGAGCATTCCGAAAAGCGGGACCGGATCCGGGAACGCGTTCACCGCGCTCACTAGATCGTCGCCTGAAAATTGCGGCATCGGCGACGTGAACGGTACAATCAGCTTGGGTTTTTCCTCCGCGCAGAATTCCTTGTATATCCGCGTCACTTCACCAACCATCTGTTCCGTCGATTTCGTGTCTATATCTTCGATAGTCTCGACAGCGAAACGAACTACGTCGCTTGTAAACATGGTAACTGACACCGCCGCGTCGTCGCTTTGGCCGGTTGCCCCGATATACGACGACATGCCGCCCACAAGCTCAAAGGGCATGGCATCCGCAAAAGTTTGCCATATATCGTCTTCCGCGAAGTCGTGGTAAAAGTGTACTACGCCGATGGTATTTTTCAGCATATTTTCTTCCGGCTTCAGTTGCTCCAAAATTTCGCGCACCGCCACTTCAGGGTTATCAAGCTCTTTTGTAAAAGCATTGAATGCTTTTATACTCGTCATTCCAAATACTCCTTTCAATTAAATGCACAGGCGATAAGTGTATAATTGTGAAAAGCGTTTACCATATTGCCGTCCTTGTCCTTAACGGGGCATAATTCACCGCCCGAGTAGGCCACGTTATAATTAAGCGGCACACCGTTTGCTTCCAAATATCCCTCCGCGCATTTGGCGACTTTTTGCGCTTCGGCGAAGAAGTTTGTGCCCAAAGACCACGCCCGCGCGGCGCAACTGTAGGCTATGATATCGTTCCCCTTCGAGTTTTTCAAGTCTTCAACCAATTTCGCGGCGCTCGCCAGCGTCTTGTCGCCGTCTAAGAGAGAAAACACAACTTTAGCGCCGACTTTCATGGAACCGGTCGCATACATGAACTCCGTCCCTTCCACTATCTTGATGAACGCGCGAACGATCTGGGTGCCGTCCGGATAGGTCAGTATCGCGGGGATCGTCCAAATACTGGAATCCGCAAGGCCCTTGTCCGCAGCCACTTTAATCCCTTTCCCTTCAATAAATTTCACCGCCGTTATGCCGTCTACCTCTTTCAGAATTGAACCGTCCACATCGGTAATCTCGGCGGCGTCGCTGAAACTGTCGTCAAAGGCAAAAGATGTGGTAATGTGGAACGTCGGCTCGATATTGCCGTAGAAAGCTATAAATGTGCACGTGTCGGTGGCTATGCCGCCGCCGGCAATGACGTAATTGGTGTTCTCTATCCCCAAATTGACCGAGAGCGTCCCGAAAAACGGCAGCGGATCCGGCAACGCGTTCGCGATGTCGACCAAATCGTCGCCCGTAAAATGCGGCAACAACGATAAAATCGGCATAATCATCTTCGGTTTCTCTTCCGCGCATAGCTCCGTGCACAATTTCGTAACTTCATCGGAAATCAGTTCCTTTGATTTCGTGCTTAAATCTGTGACCGTCCGGACGGTAAAACGAGCGTCGTCGCTTGTCAGCATGACCACGGACATCGCGGTTTCGGCATCCCGTCCGCCCGCCCCGATGTACATAGACACCTCCCCCACCAACTCGAAAGGCAGCGCGTCTATGACGGCCCGGCACACCTCCGTATCCACGAACTCATAGAAAAAGTGGACTATACCGACGGTGTTCTTTAGCATGTTCTCATCAGGCTTGAGCTGTTCCAAGATCTCCTTTACTGCCGCCTCAGGATCGTCAATCTCCTGCGTGAACGCGGTATACATCTTAACCATCGCACAGCCTCCTTTTTTACGGAAAGTTTACGGTTTATCTATTCGCCACCCGACAAGCGCGGGACATTGGCCAAATTTTTCAGATAAAAACCATCACAGATGTTTAAGTTCTACACCTCTTCTTCAAAATCATAGCGTTCTCCCGCCGCGACGCGGCGGAATTTGTCGGTCGTGTTCAAGAAAACCTCTATGATCTTCGGGTCAAAGTGCGTTCCACTGTCGTTTTTTATTATTTCCACCGCCTGTTCGTGCGAAAAAGGTTTTTTGTAGGGGCGAGCGGAGATGAGCGCGTCATATACGTCCACTATCGCCATAATCCGCCCCTCAAGCGGGATATCTTCACCTGAAAGACCCCTCGGATACCCCCTGCCATTCCATTTTTCGTGGTGATAACCCGCAAATCTTCTAGCGTGGGAAAGGAAACCGTCGTCTTTGGTTTTGTCGGATATCCGATCAATTATGCGCTCCCCCTCGGCACAGTGCAACTTTATCTGCTCAAATTCTTCGCTGGTGAGTTTATCCGGCTTATTGAGTATCACATCGCTTATGGCGATCTTGCCCACATCGTGCAACTGTGCCGAGGGCAAAAGCAGGCTCATGTTCCAGCGCGATATCTGATCGTCGTATACCTTGGCGCGGACAAGCTCCCTCACAAGTATCTCCAGATAGACTTGCGTCCTCTCTATGTGGCCGCCGGTTATTTTGTCACGATTTTCCACCATATCGGCGATAACGCTGATCGTGGCGTTATGTATATCGCGCAGAGCCTGCTGGCTCTCCTTTATCATCCTGTCGTTTTCTATGTGGGTTTCTATCCTGCGTATCAAAACAGGCTGGGAAAACGGTTTGTTTATGAAGTCGAGCGCCCCCATCTCAAAACCGCGTATCTCCGTGGCGGTATCGTTCTTGGCGGTCAGGAATATGATGGGAATATCCCTCAGCCGCGCGTCCGCCTTCATGGCCTCCATGGCCTCAAAGCCGTCCATAACGGGCATGTCTATATCCAAAAGGATAAGATCGGGCGTAATCTTCTCTGCCAGCTTGAACATGCCGGCTGCGGACGGCAGGCCAAACGTCCTATAATGACCGTCGAGCGCCCGCTTGGCTACCATCAGATTCGTGTCGTTGTCGTCAACGATGAAAATCGTCTTCATTACGTTTCTCCACCAACGTTGTACGAAACACGTCCCCCTAATAGCCTAAGTATACATCTCCGCACGAAAAAAATCAATCCTTTTTGATTTTTTTTTAATCAACGGGTAACTGATCGGTTCTGTGGGGTTTAAAACTGTAGGATCAATAAAAAAAAATAAAAAAATTATGCTTTTTATAATACCCACAAGTATATTAGGTTAGGGCGTGGGCTCTGTTTGCCGCCCGTTATCGACCGAAAAAAAAACAAAAAACCATAAAAATCCTTTAATAAAGGAGCTTTAACCGTGAAATATGGCATTTTTAAGGATGAAGTAAGGGAGTATGTCATCACCAATCCCAAGACTCCCGTAAAGTGGATCAACTACATCGGCGACCTTGGATTCGGCGGTTTCGTCGACCACACCGGCGGCTCGCTAATATGCAAGGGCGACCCGTCGCTCAACCGCATAACCAAATACATCCAGCAGATGCCCTCGTCCGAATTTAAGGGTTCTACGCTGTATGTAAGGATAAAGACGGCCGACGGCTATAAAGTCTTCTCACCGTTCTTCGTCCCGACGCTCGACGACTACGATTCGTTCGAATGCCGCATAGGGCTTGGGTATAACAAGATTGTCACCGAGTTCTACGGCGTCAAAACCGAGTGCACGATATTCATCCCGCAAGACGCGCAGGTGGAAATCCGCGACATCCGCGTTACCAACGTATCGGACAAACCGATGGAAATTGATGTCATACCGGTGCTCGAATATACGCACCCCGACGCGGTGAAGCAGTTCACGAACGCCGACTGGGTGCCGCAAACCATGCAATCGGATTGCAAAAATCAGGACGGCGGGATGAAAGTTCTCATACAATACCCGTTCATGTTCAGGGACATCAAGGTAAACTACTTCACATCCAACGTTCCGGCGTCTTCCTTTGAAACCGACCGCCGGGTGTTCTTGGGCGATAACGAATACGGCACATGGCGTTCGCCGCTCGCGCTTCAGAACGAGGAATTGGGGAATAACGAAATCCGCAGGGGCGACAACATCGCCGCGCTTATGCACCGCCTTGGAACGCTCAAACCGCAGGAAAGCAAGCGGATTATCACCCAACTCGGGCAAAAAGAGAGTCTCGCCGTGGCACAGCCCGAAATCGACCGATTCCGGAAAGCCGAGGAAGTCGATAAAGCGCTTGAATCGTTGCGCACGTTTTGGGAAAAATATTTGGTAACTATGCAGGTGAACACCCCCGACGCGGCGTTCAACAGCATGATCAACATACACAACCCGCGCCAGTGCTACATCACCTACTACTGGTCGCGCTATCTATCATACTATCAATTGGGTATGGGGACACGCGGGCTCGGTTTCCGCGATAGCTCTCAGGATATTATGGGCGTGGTCACGCACATGCCGGAAAATTCCAAAGACCTCATTGTCAAGTTGCTGTCTATTCAAAATAGAAACGGCTCGGCAATGCACCAGTTCAACCCCATGAGCATGGAAGCCACAAACGGCGACGCCCACGAAATGCCCGACCGGCCGCAATACTACGGCGACGACCATCTGTGGATCGTACTCGCCGTCAGCGCGTATATTAAGGAAACGGGCAACATCGCGTTTCTTGAGGAAAAAGTATCGTTCTATGAAAAAGATCCCAACGGCGCCCCTCTGGAAACGGGAACCGTGCACGACCATTTGGCGCGTTCTCTCAATTTCACGAAAACTAATGTGGGCGGCCACGGCCTGCCGCTGCTCGGTTTCGCCGACTGGAACGACACCGTAAACCTGCCCACCGGCGCGGAATCGATATTCAACGCGTGTCTATATGGCCGCGCGCTGCTCGAAATGATCGACCTTGAGGAGTTTTTGGGCAACAAGGAAAAAGCCGAAACCTACAGAGCCGACCATACCCACATGAAGAAAGTGCTGAACGAGCAAGCATGGGACGGTGATTGGTATGTGCGCTACTACGAGGCCGACGGCACACCGCTCGGATCGAGCAAGAATACTCACGGGCAGATATACCTCAACGCCCAATCCTGGCCTGTATTTTCGGGATTGGCGACGGAAGAACACGGCCGTCAAGCCCTCGATTCGGCCCGTAAAATGCTCAATACGCCCAAGGGGCTCAAGTTGTCGGCTCCCGGCTTTAACGGATACGATCCTCATATAGGCGGCATCACCACATATCCTCCGGGAGCGAAAGAAAACGGCGGAATATTCCTGCACACAAACCCGTGGATGATGATCGCCGAGGCGATTATGGGCAACGGCGAATGGGCTTATGAATATTACGACCAGATAAATCCGGCGGCGAAGAACGATATCATCGACGAGTATGAGTGCGAACCTTACGTATATCCGCAAAATATTTTGGCAAACGAGCACCCGCTCTTCGGGCTTGCCCGTAACAGTTGGCTTTCGGGGACATCGTCGTGGACTTATCAGGCCGCGGCCATGTACATCCTCGGTATGCGCGCGCAGCACGACGGGCTTCTCGTTGACCCATGCATCCCGCCGAGCTGGAAAGGTTTCACGGTGGAGCGCAGTTTCCGCGGCTGCCGCTACGTTATCACTGTGGAAAATCCAAACGGTATCAGTAAAGGCGTGAAGACGGTTACCGTTGACGGGAAGACACTCGACAGACCTGTCGTTCCCGTGTTCACGGACGGACAGAAGCACGAAGTGAAAGTGATAATGGGTTAAACTACGGGGCCGTGATGAAAAACATCGGACTGTTGCTCGAAGGCGTTGCCGGTCTATACTACTCAGGTTTATGGACCGGCATCGTTGAGCGCGCCAAAAAAAACGGTTACAACGTTATCTGCTTCGCCGGCGGTACGTTGCGCGTGGGGCCGCAAGACCCCTATGAGGTGCAGCGCAACGTTATCTATGATTTCGTGGATGTGTCGAAGCTCCAGGGGCTGATTTTCTCCGGCACACTCAAAAATTTCATATCCGAATTGGAGTTCGCCGAGTTTTTAGAACGGTTCAGCGGGCTTCCCATGATTTCGCTCACGCCGACGCTTGCCCACATCCCATCGCTTGTGGTAGACAATTCATCCGGCATGAAGAGCCTTATTTCGCATCTCGCCGGTGATCACAAATGCAGCAACTTCGCGTTCATCGGCGGCCCCAAAGGTAATCTCGACGCTGATCAGCGACTCGACCTTTTTCGCAAATATTTAGCTGAATACGGTGTCGAATGCCATGAGGATCTCGTAACCGCGGGAGATTTTACCCGAAAAAGCGGCTATAAAGCCGCGATTGAGCTACTCAAAAAAGGAATCAAATTTGATGCGCTTATCGCCGCTAACGACGAGACCGCGCTTGGCGCGATGGAGGCTCTCCTCGATAACGACGTCCGCGTGCCGGAAGATACGGCGATTACCGGCTTCGACTGCATAGAGGAAAGCGAGCTGACTACTCCCCCGCTCACCACCGTACGGCAGCCGCTCTACGAAATCGGGAGTACGGCGGTCGAACTGCTTTTAGCGAGCATAAAGGGCGAAAATATCCCAATGCGCACAGTCTTGCAAACGCCGCTCGTGATACGCCAGTCCTGCGGCTGCTACATCAATCCTAAACACTCGCTCGACAGCCGCATGCGCAATCTTACCATTATTAAGGACCTATCGGACAGCATCGAAAGCCGCAAAGTGCAGCTCACGGACGCGCTCTACAGTTTTATCGCCGAGATGGGCAGCATCGCCGCGTTCGAAGACGACAGTCTGAGCGAATTGGCCGCTACATACTTCGACGAAATAAAAGGCACGCGAACCGATGTGTTCATGCCGACCCTCAACCGCATAGTGCGCACCGCCGCGCTCGCCTGTGAAGATGGAGAACACGATATTCTGCAGTGGCAGAAAATACTCGCCATAATACGCAAAGCCGCAAATGGATTAAGCGGCGCGGAACTAGAAACCGCCATCAACCTGACACACAACGGCTACAACCTTTTCGGAGAAACAGCCGCAAGACAGCAGGCATACAAACGTCTGCAAGCGGAACAAAAAGCAGACAGGCTGCGCTCGGTCGGTTTTTCCATTGCCAACACATTCGACATACCTGACCTTACGCAGGCCATTGCCGGAGTGTTCCCGGAACTCGGCATAAACGATTTTTACCTGTCGCTATACGATCAGTCAACCCAAACGTTCGAAAACTCCAAACCGATTATCGGGTTGTGCGACGGCGAAGCGAACATCCCGCCTCCCGGCGCGCTGTTCCAAACAAAAAGACTCGTGCCCGGCGAGATAGAAGACTTCGACGAACCGTTTCAAGTGTTGGTACAGCCCCTCCACTTTAAAGACGTGCAACTCGGCATGGCTATCTTTAAGGACAGCCCGCTCACCGGTTACATATACGATATATTGGGCGACCATCTGAGCGGAGCCTTGCAAGGCGCGCTCCTCATGGAAAAAATCAAGGAACAGCACGAAGAACTAAAAATCCTCCGCGAAAAAGAACAGTTGCGCCTCGAAGCCATAGAGAAAGAACTGCAGATTGGCAGATCGATACAGGAAAGTTTCTTGCCGGAAACAATGCCCAAAATACCCGGCTGGGATTCAAGCGCTTTCTTCTTGCCCGCGCGCGAAGTTTCGGGAGATTTTTATGATGCGTTCAAGCTTGAAGACGGCCGCATAGCGTTCATAGTAGCCGACGTATCCGGCAAGGACGTGGGCGCGGCGCTGTTCATGGCGCTCATCAGAAGCCTGCTGCGCGCTTTCTCCGAACAACTGACCGACACTACGGATGGAGCGACAAACCCGCTTGACGCGGTGGAACTCACAAACCGCTACGTCGTCAACCATCACCACACGCTAAAAGGCCGTTTCATGTATGCCACAATGTTCTTCGCGGTAGTGGACCCGGAGACCGGTGAAGTAACCTATATAAACGCGGGCCACAACCCGCAACCGCTCTTGCAGCCCAGTGGTAAAATAGCACGCTGGCTCCCCCCCACCGCCCCGGCGGTAGGCGTGGGACTAAGCGACGACTTGAAATATAACCAAGTGAAATTCATACTGGAGCCGGGCGAAATAATACTACTCTACACCGACGGTATAATAGAAGCCAAAAACGACAAAGGCGAATTTTTAGAGCAAAAACGTTTCGCGGAGCTGATAGAACAACCGTATAATTCACTCGGCGAAGTGATAAGCCGCATCCGCAACGCCCTAGACGAACACAGCGCCGGCACGGACCCATACGACGATGTTACGTTGATGGGAATTTACAGAAAGCCGGAATAACGCTCCATCTCATGCTTCCTGTTTTCTGGAATCGATATATTCAATTAGCAACTGTTTTAAAATTGTGGCAACCGGAACAGCTAAAAACATTCCTACTATCCCAAAATACGCCCCGCCGAAGATAACCGAGAAGATAACCAAAATCGGACTGATTTTTAAACTCCTGCCCATAATTTTAGGTTCAATATAGTTGGCGTCTAATTGTTGGAAAATAATCAACAAAATCAGCGTTTTAATCGTTACATCTACCCCTCCCGTCAAAAGGGTCAAAAAACTGATGAATATAACCGCTACCAACGATCCTAAATAAGGGATAAAATTGGCGAGGCCGGCAATAATACCCAATAATACGGCATATTTTACATTAAGGATCAATAATATAGTCGTTACCGCAATCCAGTTGATGATACTGTCTAACCCTTTGCTGGCGATAAAAGTGAAGAGTACGGCATTAGTTTGATCCAAATATTTTTTTATTTGAGACCTGGTTTTGCTCTTGAATAAAGCTGTTAATAATTTTCTAGAAAAAGCAAAGATTTTTTCTCTATCCAACAAAATATACAAGGAAACAATCAAACTGATTAACGCTCTCAACACTCCATTGGCAAGGCCGAAAATGCTACGCGCTATCTGTTCGACTTTAGCCGGATCGAATAATTGGCCTAAGGTATTAATCGCAAAATCGTTTAAGTGGTTTTTTAAATTAAAATCAACCATGTCCGAAGACGGCAAATTATTGATATAATTTAAAATATGGATATAATACACAGGGATATTGTTAGCCAAGTCGATTAGACTGGCGATTAAAATCGGTACAATGATCATTATAAACAAGATAATGAGCAATGTGACCAACAGATACACCGAAAGGATGCTAAACATCCTCGCTCTTTTAGAAATGAATTTATTATTAAGGCCGCCATAAATTTTTTCTAATTTTTGGCATGGAATATATAAAAAATAACAAACTAAAATGCCAAATAAAAACGGGGAAATGATACTTAAAAAACGGGTAAGAATCGACATAACCGTATCTATGCTGCCTAATATCTTATAAACAAGTATCAATAAGACCGCGACGACAAAAATCGGTAACCATCTATTTAATAAAGCATTTTCCTTTTGCACTCAACTGCCTCCAAGTGTAGACAACAATAACAGGTAACCCACACGAGAATATAATAAATGCCACCCGAAACTTGTTATTTATTAATATTTACGGCAATATCATCAAACGCATAAATTCCTCCACAATACCCACACTATGGCCTCTCCCACGGAGATAAAACCTTACATTTTTAGCTCCCCCAAAAGCACGTTTTCAAGAAAAACACGATTTTTTAACAAAAAGTTGCTATCGCTTCATAAAATGTAGTATATTGTAATAAAGGATAACCAATTTCGCGTCGTACCGGCAGTAAAACTCGCGTTGTACTCTCGTTGTACCCAAAAAGTCACTATTCTCTATCGATTTAACCCTAATGATATGGGCGGATACCGTTCGTCCATACGAGAAAGGCGGGCAAATTATGCCAAAGCAAAAAGCTAAATCCGAAGGCGGACAACGCAGCCTTCTGTTGCCGACCGTCGACACTATCTTCAAAAAACTGTTTGGCGACGAACGTAACAAGGACATCCTCGCGGATTTTCTAGCGGCGGTACTCGGATTTGAAATCAAACCGAGAGATATAATTTTGATCGATCCGCACCTGAAACGGGAAGAACCGGACGACAAGTTAGGCATCCTCGATGTAAAATTGCGGCTCAAAGGCGGCAAGGTCGTCAATATCGAAGTGCAGGTTGATAATTTTAAAGGCATACGTCACCGGCAAGAATATTATATTTCTAAGATGAGCGCCGAGCAGTTGGGCGTAAAAGAAGAACACCAAAATCTGCTGCCGGTAGTGTCGATCCTTATCATTAACGACTACCTGCTGACAGAGACCGAGAGGTACCACTGCAAGTTTAGCATGCTTGAAGAGACCGAGCATTTTAAACTGCACGATCTAAGAACGATCCATACGCTTGAGCTTCCCAAGCTGCCGATGGATAGCCACGGCAAGTTAGAGAACTGGCTCAAGTTTCTCAAATCTAAGACACGGGAGGAATTTATGTCCGTAGCCGTTAAAAGCAGACCTATGACGCGCGCGTTGGAAGAACTGGAAGTAATGAGCGCCGACGAAGCCACGCGCATGATCTATGACTACCGCCTCAAAATGGCCCGCGACGAACGGGCACGGCTCAAAGACGCTACCGAAAAAGGCATGGAACAAGGCCTAACGCAAGGTCTGGTACAAGGCAGAAAAGAGGGCCTGCTGCAAGCCGTAAAAGCAATGAAAAACGAAAAAATGGACATAGAAACAATAGCAAGAATAACAGGATTCACGGTTGACGAGGTCTTGCGACTGTAAAAAATAACTCATAAATAACAGATACTTGATTTTACACAAAAAAGATAGTATATTCATAATAGAACCGGATTTTTTGGACACCGGATTTATCAACCGGCCGGCACAATATTAGACACTATAAGAGGGGGAACTGAAATTGGCTATAGAACATGTAATCATAGAAGTGTTGCTGAGCGACCCCAAAGTAAAAGACTATTGCGGAAGCGACGTCTTTATGGTCTCCGCCCCAAGCGAAACAAAACGCCCCTATATCACTATTGTAGAAACCGATAAACCCGCAGGCGACGATATCGTAAACGAGTTTGAAATTACTATTGAGATGTACGATAACGACAAAGACAAAAGTAAGGCAATAGCGCTATCGCAGCACCTAAAACAAATATTGCACCGCGCTAAAGGCTTGGAAGATAAAAACGGCGCCTATAGCAATATCCGGCTATACTTTCAAGAGCGGGGACACATAGAAGAATCGGACAATACCCTGCCGAGAATGTTTATCACGTTCTCCGCAAGAGCGATAGAAGAGATTATTGAAGAATAAACCGAAAATTAACCTATAAAAAAACGAGGTGTAATTATGGCAAGAAAAACAGGCGTTACCAAGGAAACCGCAAAACGGCTGGTACTCGACGCGGGTGTCGTCTATTTGAATCTCGACGACCCTATCAAGAGAAAAAAATTAGGCGCCACCAGAGGCGGAAGCGAGTTCGTCATTGAAACCGAATGGCGAGACATGGAGTTTGACGGCGTAGGCGGATTAGTAGAAGGCGCCAGGCGCGCAATCAACGTTACATGCTCCCTTACGGTGAATCTCATTGAAATCAGCAAAGAGATTTTGGCGTTAGCCGTCCCGGGCGCTAAATATGGCGACGGAAGCCCCGCCGAAAACGAAAACGGCGTCGCAGTAACGGGCGAAACTCACTACGAAATCAAACGGGTACTCGAAGGCACAATCCCAGATTTTGATTACAACGACATCGCCATAGTCGCGGAATACGCGGGGCACAAAGCCCCCATCGTCTGCGGCCTCAAAAACGCTATGGCGAATAGTAACCTGTCGCTAACCTTTAACGACGCGGACGAAGCCGTATTGGCCATCACGTTCACAGGAGCTTTCGACCCAGAAAACATAACGGAAGAACCCTGGTTTATCCGTATCCCTGAAAAGGATAGCTAAAATATGAGAACATTAAGGCCATACACGGTAAAAGACGTCCGTACAATCGTCGGCATTATGTCGGGCTTGGCAAAAAGTAACCTGAAAAGCATCCTCACCGCTAACGCAAGCGGTGGGGATGCTGCACCGCCCCCCGATAGCGCCGAATCTACCGAAGAACGTATCGGAAAATTGATATTCGAGATATTAGCCGAGTGCTGGGACCACTCGGAAGAA
The DNA here is from genome assembly GCA_031286265.1 of Chitinispirillales bacterium. Classification (GTDB taxonomy): domain Bacteria; phylum Fibrobacterota; class Chitinivibrionia; order Chitinivibrionales; family Chitinispirillaceae; genus GUT77. The sequence continues at coordinate 15,488 of JAITUP010000117.1, forward strand.
GCTATATTCGCATGGTTCGCGTCATTAAACGAAATGACCGTCGAGCAATTTAACAACGAAGACCCAAACGCCGTATTGGATACCATCGAGACTATCGTAGAGCGTAAGGAATCACGGGATTTTTTTTATCGTGCCTCTGCGCTATTCAGGAAGATCGGTTTTTCCGAATAGCCTACGAAGAAAAAATGGACTGCGTACAGGTACACCACCGCCTGCTACCAGACCAATACAACGCCATGCTATTCACCGATTGGTTAGAGGCGGCGGAGGCCATTATTAGAGAACGCGAACGCACCGCAAAAACAGGGATGATCCAGTCGGCATACACGGCTTGGCTGTTAGGCGCGGGCGGAAACAAATACCAAAGCTGGGGAAGCTTTTTAGAAAACTACGGACTCATAGAAAAAACACCGCGAAAAGAAGTAGATACTAAGAAATTGTATGAAATGGCAGACGGCTATTTAGCAAAAATGGAGTGAGGGAAAATGTAATTTTATTTGTTAAGGGAGGAGACGTGCGGGCGTTAATGTTTTGATGTTGGTTTTAGCGTTCAGGCTTTAGAATGGGGCTGTTTCAAAAGCCTATAACACCGTCATCGCGAGCGAAGCGCGGCGATCTATCGGCTTGTAACGAATAGATTGACAACGCCCCAATTTTTGACTATGCGCCGACCTGACGAAATTCCGTTTGGATAAATATACGTGCCGAGGAAAACGAAAACTTTATCGGCGCGCATTGCCCGAAAATTTTGTTTTTTTGAGATTTTGTATTATATTTATAGTACAGAGCCGCATTTTGAACCTGTTTATCTCGAAACGAACAAAGGGTACACGCATGACAACCGCCGCTGAAAAATTACCGAAAATCTTACCACCGAAGATGGACGTCGTATTCAAATTGCTCTTTGGCGATGAAAGGAATGTCGATCTTTTAATTGACCTGCTTGAGGCGATATTAAGAGTGAAAATCGACAGCGTCACGCTGCTCGACACCGTTTTGAAGCCGGAGCATTTAGATGATAAGAAAGGCATTCTCGACGTTAAGGCGAAGCTAAGCAGCGGCGAGAGGATTGATGTCGAGATACAGGTAAAAGAGGTTGAAGAGATGCGTAGCCGTATTTCTCACTACAATAACCGCTTAGCAACCGAACAAATCGGTAGCGGAGACGACTATTCGATGATAAAGCCGGCCAT
>JAITUP010000183.1 GCA_031286265.1 Chitinispirillales bacterium
TTGTGTTTGTATGTTCTGTTATTATTTTCTTCTTTTTTTTCTTATAAATAATAATACTCACAATAATAGTGATGATTGTCGGGATTATTCCCGATAGTAACCATTGATAATTATTTCCCAAAAAATTAATATTGTCAAACATTTTAGATATTCACTTTCGTTATTTGTGTTGCGCTGTCTCCCGATATGATGATATAAACCCCATTATGTCGTTATATATCAATCTTTTATGGCACAGTTTATCTGTTTTGCGCAATGCGTTTATCCGCTATACGCAAGCGCGTTTATCTAGAATGCGCCATTATAAATCACATATAATAAAATAATACTATGGGCTAACGCGTGTCAATACTTTTTTATTTTTTTAAATATTTTCTAACAGGTATTGACTTTCAACTGAAAAATGTACTATATTTTATACAAATAACCCCAAAAAGGCACATTATGGCTAATATATTAGACATTAAAAAGGGCATCGCGGCGCGGATTCGGATGCGGCGGCGTGAGGCCAAGCTCTCGCAAACGGCTCTGGCCGAGCGCTCCGGTGTACCTCTCGGCTCTATCAAAAGATTTGAAGGTTCGGGCGAAATATCCCTCGCTTCGCTTGTCCGAATCGCGGCTGTGCTGGGATATGAAACGGACTTCGACAAACTGTTCACGCGCAAGAATTATCAATCCATTGACGAGATCATAGCGGAGAGCAAAAATGCAGAATAAGCTGCTGAACATTGCTTACGATGGCCGAACGGTCGGGCGGCTTGCCGAAACGCCGGAAAAAGTCCTCGCGTTTGAGTATGGCGACGACTGGCTACGCGAGGGATTTTCCATCTCTCCATTCAATTTGCCGCTTGAAAAACGTGTGTTTATCGCCGATGCTACGCCGTTTGGAGGTAGTTTTGGCGTGTTCAACGATTCCTTGCCCGATGGGTGGGGGCGGCTGCTTATAGACCGATTGCTACTGAAAAGACAAATCGAGCCGCGATCCGTATCATTAATTGACAGGCTGGCCATTGTTGGAACAACCGGCACTGGAGCGTTGGAATATCGGCCGGCGGAGGATTTGATGAGCAATGGTTATCCGGCGCTTGATATGGATGTGTTCGCAATGGAGGCGAAGAGGATTCAGGCGGATGAGGATTCCAACGAACTGGAAAAAATGGTGCGGGGAAGCGGCAGTTCCAACGGCGCGAGGCCAAAAATGTTTTGGCGCGACGCCGACGGTTCGGAATGGTTAGTCAAATTCCCCGCTCACAACGACCCCAAATCCATAGGCAAGTTAGAGTTTGATTATATGGCAGCCGCGAAACTTGCCGGGTTGATTGTTCCCGAAACCCGCCTATTCAACGGCAAATATTTTGGCGCGCACAGGTTCGACAGAAAGCCAGATGGACAAAAAATCTTTATGATATCAGCCAGCGGGCTACTGGACGTCGACCATCGCAACCCCGTTCTCGACTACAACCACCTCATGCAGGCAACGCTTTCGTTAACGCGTGATTTTCGCGAAGTCGAGCGGATGTTTCGCCTGATGTGCTTTAACGTGTTCTCACATAACCGCGACGACCACGCGAAAAACTTTTCATTTCTGTATGACGACGGCAGGTGGCAACTATCACCGGCTTACGATTTGGTCTACAACACCGGCCTCGGAATCACAGGAGAACACGCGACCATGATAGACGGAGAGGGACATAACCCAACTGAAAAACACATACTATCAGTCGCGCAAAAAGCGGGGATGAACCGAGGGCGAGCGGAGAAAGTTATGGACGAAGTGAAAAACGCCGCAAAGGGTGTAATCAAAACCGCCCGGAGAGTCCGAGGTGCTGGAAAATTCTATTGAACCTCATAACGGCGGGTAGGGGCGCTACGGCCCCAACCCGCCGCTACCGACATTTAACCCCTGCCGGGGTTTTGCCAAACACCCCAATCACGCCCGAATGAACATCGCCCTTACCGTTCATACGACCCTTTGTTGTCCCTAATTTTACGGAGCGGCGTCAGAGGGTTAGGCGACACATTTTAAAAAAATAGCTTTTAAAAAAATCTTAACATCCAACCATGCAAGAATGAACATCGTCCTCACCACTCATACGACCCTTTGTTGTCCCTTCCTTTACGGAGCGGTGTCAGGCGGTTAGGCGGACCTTTTAAAAAAACAGGTTTTAAAAAAATGGTTTTAAACAATCCACACGTCACACGTTAATAATGTATATTTCCCGTTTTGGAATAAAAACCAAAATTTTGGGAGTGTGATAGAATTATGGAATGCGGACAAATTGCTATTAAGCGCGCGCTGATAAGCGTATCGGACAAAACGGGGGTTGTGGACTTTGCGCGCGGGATGGCGGAGCGGGGTGTGGAGATATTGTCGACCGGCGGGACGTGTAAGTTGCTGTCCGACAACGGAATACCGGTAACGGCGGTCGATAGCTACACCGGGCATCCTGAAATAATGGGCGGGCGGGTGAAGACGCTGCATCCCAAAATCCACGGGGGGATACTCGCGGTTCGGGACGACCCGGAGCACATTGAGGCGATGAAAGCGTGCGAAATCGGCGGTATTGATATGGTTGTGGTGAATCTGTACCCGTTCGAAAAAGCGGTTTCCGGCGGTGCGTCTATCGCGGAGGCGATTGAAAATATCGACATAGGCGGCCCGGCTATGGTGAGGAGCGCGGCTAAAAATCACGCGTTTGTGGCGGTTATCGTCGACCCGGCCGATTATGCGGTTCTTGAGGCTGAAATCGTGAAAAATAGCGGGGCGGTGTCGCTTGATACCCGCAAGCGTCTGGCGGTTAAGGCGTTTCGCCACACGTCTGCCTATGACGCGGCGGTGAGCGCGTATTTTTCAAAAAAATATTTGGATGAGGAAACGCTGCAATTATATTATGAGAACGGCGAGGCCATGCGCTACGGTGAAAATCCGCACCAATCCGCGGTGTTTTACAGAGACAGGCGGGTAACTGAGGCGTCTATGGCGACCGCGCGTTTATTGAGCGGCAAGGAGCTGTCGTATAACAATATAGTGGACGGCGACGCGGCGCTCGAGGCGGTAAAGGAGCTGGCAGTTCCGGCCGCGGCGGTTATCAAACATACGAATCCTTGCGGCTACGCGACCGGCGCGACGCTCGCCGAAGCGCTTGAGGCGGCATGGTCGGGCGACGTGATTTCGGCTTTCGGCAGCGTCATTGCGGTTAGCCGGCGCGTTGACATCAATGCGGCTAAGGTTTTGGCGGGGCGATTTGTGGAAGTGTTGGTCGCTCCGGATTTTAGCGGCGACGCGTTGGAATATTTGAAACAAAAGAGCGCGTCATTACGTATATTGGAGGTAGGCGATTTCGCGGCGGGTGTGAGAGATACGCACGTTCTTAAATATGTTACGGGCGGAATGCTCAAGCAGGAACGCGACAATACGCTGTTTGATAAATGGGAAACCGTAACGGCGGCAAAGTTCCCGTTGAATAAGGAAGCGTTGGCAAAGTTTGCATACAAGGCGTGCAAACACGTCAAATCAAACGCGATAATATTGACGCAGGAATATGCGGATGGTCGATACCGTATAGTAGGAATGGGCGCGGGCCAGCCGAACCGGGTCGATTCGCTGAGGAAATTGGCGGTAACGAAAGCGGCGGAAAACATCCGCGCCGACTACGAAAAGCGCGGTGCGGCGGTACCGGACGGGCAATTTTCGGAATTTGGCGAATTGGTGATGGCCTCCGATGCCTTTTTCCCGTTCGCCGACACGATAGATGAGGCGCACGCCGTCGGCATCCGCTTCATAGTGCAGCCGGGCGGATCAAAACGGGATAGCGAAGTTGTAGAAGCGTGTAATAAATACGGAATAGCAATGATATTCACAGGCACGAGGCATTTTAGGCATTAAATAATACGGTGACCGTATGGTTACCAAAGGCGGTGGCATGGAGCGGCGTACGAGGCATATAGCAAGCAAAATAAAAGTGCGTTTGCGCCATCCATAAAAGAAACTGTCTATCGAAACAGAGGGAAGGGGGAAAAGAAAAATGGCCAAGCATTTAGTGATAGTAGAATCTCCTGCCAAGTGCAAAGTCATCTCCAAATATCTGGGGAAAGGCTATGCGGTACGGGCGACCATGGGGCACATCATCGACCTCCCCGAAAGAGAATTCGGTGTGGATATCGAAGATGGTTTCAAGCCGAAGTATACCGTGTCCAAGGGCAAAACGCGCATTCTGCGCGAGCTCAAGGACGAGGCGGCGAAGGCGGAATACGTATTCCTCGCGCCCGACCCCGATCGTGAAGGCGAGGCTATCGCGTGGCACGTGGCAAACAGTATCGTGAGCGAGGATTGTACCGTCAAGCGGGTAATGTTCAACGAGATCACAAAACGCGCGGTGCTCGCGGCGTTCGATACGCCGCGCGACATAGACATGAACAAGGTCAACGCCCAACAAACGAGGCGCATACTCGATAGGATTGTCGGATACCAGCTTTCACCGATATTGTGGCGTACGGTTTTTAAGGGGTTGAGCGCCGGGCGGGTACAATCGGTGGCGCTACGGTTGATATGCGAGCGGGAAGATGAAATTAAGGCGTTTATACAGCGCGAATATTGGTCTATACACGGGACTTTCGAGCACAAAAAAACGAGTTTCTCCGCCAAATTGATTTCTGTCGACGGACGCAAAGCGGGGAAAGACGAGGCCAAGCCGCTCTTGCCCGACGAAGCTGCCGCCAAGGCGGTATTAAAGCGGCTTGCCAAAGAAAACTTTTTGGTGACTGATGTCCAGAGGACGCAGAAGAGCCGTAAGCCGTACCCGCCGTTCATCACGTCTACCATGCAGCAGGAGGCCGCCCGCAAGCTCAGTTTCAGCGCGGCAAAAACGATGATGGTCGCGCAGCAGCTATACGAGGGCCTTGAACTCGGCGAACTTGGTTCTACGGGGCTTATCACCTACATGAGAACCGACTCGACGCGTATAGCCGGGGAGGCGCTAAATGATGCCCGCGCCGTCATCAAAAAGAAGTTCAGTGATAAGCATTTGCCGCCGTCGCCGCGTTTCTACGGTAAGACCAAAGGCGCGCAGGACGCTCACGAAGCCATCAGGCCGGCGCAAGTAAACCTCGACTTCGCGCCGAATAAAGTCAAGCCGTTTTTATCGCGTGATCAGTACAGATTATATGAGTTGATATGGAAGCGTTTCCTCGCATCGCAGATGGAAAACGCGCTTTTTGACTCCACCCGCGTAGACATCAGCGGAGGCGGATGCGTGTTTAGGGCGAGCGGATCGATCATGAAATTCGACGGTTTCCTTGCGCTCTATGACGAAACGACCGAAGATACCGCCGATACCGGTGAGGGCCAAAACGAAAAATTGCCGGAGATGGAAAAAAGCGATGCCGTCGACAAACTTAAGCTTGTCGACAAGCAGCACGTCACCCAGCCGCCGCCGCGATATACGGAAGCGTCGCTCGTGAGGGAGCTTGAAGACAAAGGGATAGGCCGCCCGAGTACCTATGCGCAAATCATAGACACGCTGAAACGCCGCAAATACACGACCGTAGAAGCGCGCAGATTCTCGCCGACCGAGATCGGCTACATGGTGAAAAACACTTTGATTAAAGAGTTCCCGGATGTCTTTGACGTTGGCTTCACCGCGGATATGGAATTGACGCTCGACAAAATAGAAGCCGGCGACGTCGACTGGATAAAGGTGCTCAAGGATTTTTACGAGCCTTTTTCCGACCGCCTCCAGGATGTGAAAAAAGACATCAAGGACATCCGGGCGCAAAATCAGGAGGTTACCGATAAAAAATGCCCCAAATGTGACGAGTGCTTTCTGATAGTCAAATGGGGCAAAAACGGAAAGTTTTTAGCCTGTCAAGGATTTCCAAACTGCAAACACACAGAACCGCTGGAGAAACCGGCTGCCGTGGAAGTGGATGAAGAATGCGACAAATGCGGTTCGCCGATGGTCGTCCTCACCGTAAACAACAACAGGTTTTTGGGATGTTCGCGCTATCCCGATTGCAAAAACGCTAAATCCATAGCAATAGGCGTAACATGCCCGCAGCCTGGTTGCGACGGGGATATTGTTGAGCGCAGAACCCGCAGGGGCAAAGTTTTTTACGGTTGTAACAATTATCCCAAGTGCAATTTCGCGTCATGGGATAAACCGATAGATAAGAAATGTGAGAAGTGCGGGAATCCGTACTTAGTCCAAAAAAATTCCAAGCGCAAGGATCCCGCGGTAATATGCCCGGGGTGTAAGGCGGAATTTTAATCTTTATTTTTTTACGCCGCCCGCGTCTTCCATGATATATATTTAGGTGGCTTTGAAACTATTGGAGTACCGAAATTACACACGTTACGTTCACGCAATTCCAGCGGGAGAGACGAAATGAGCGGGTCTTCTAACAATACCGACAAAAACAGGCCGGATCGCAAGCTTTTCGGCACTGTCCCCATGTTAGGGGTAGTCATTCTGGTTGTCGTTTTCGTGGGCCTTGCCGTGGATATCCCAGGGGCCGGCAACGCCGACAACTTCTTCTCAGATGTGACGCGCATGGACAACGTCGCCGTGAAGATACATCAGAACTACGTGGAAGAAGTATCGTCCAAAGACCTCATAGATAACGCGATTAAGGGGATGATGCAGATACTCGACCCGCATACTTCATATTTTGAGGCCAAGGAATACGAAGATTTGCGCATGCACACAGAGGGCAAATTCGGCGGGCTTGGGATACAAATTTCCATCAGGGACAATATCCTTACGGTCATGACGCCGATATCCGGTACGCCGGCTTACCGGGCGGGCATACAGTCGGGGGATCAGATAATCCGGATTGACGGGGTATCTACGCGGGGGATTACTACCGACCGGGCAGTGTCCAAGTTGCGCGGCGATCCGGGCACGGAGGTCAGGTTGCTTATCCGCAGACGCGGTGAGACGCAGGACATGGATTTTGTCATCACGCGCGAGATTATTCATATAAGATCGGTGCCGTTTTACGGTATGCTCGATAACGGTGTGGGTTATATAACCTTACAGCAGTTCTCTCAGGAAGCCAGCGCGGAGGTTGAGCGCGCTATCAAGGAGCTTCTCAAAAAGAATATTACCGGGTTGATTTTTGACCTGCGCCACAATCCCGGAGGGTTGCTTCCGCAGGCGATAGAGGTGACGGAAAAGTTTTTGCCGAGGCGGTCGCTCGTCGTTTCCACACGTGGGCGGATGCGTAATCAGAACCGGGATTTTTACTCTGTCGGCGGCGCGGTGCTACCTATGGATCTGCCGCTTGTGGTGCTTGTAGACAGGTCGTCGGCAAGCGCGTCGGAGATTGTGGCCGGGGCGATACAGGACTGGGACAGAGGCGTCATAATGGGAGATACTACCTTTGGTAAGGGTTCCGTCCAAAGTATTTTGCAACTTGACGCGGTCAATCATATAAAACTTACTACCGCTTTTTATTATACCCCGGCGGGTAGGTGTATAAACCGGCCTGAAAACCTTGTACGCAACACCGGTGACGAAGGCGCCGCCGAAGAGAACGGCGAAGATGAAAACGGTTTGGAAGAGGGGGAATCCGATACCGAGGCTAAAAAAGAGGACGCGCCTGCCGACACCACGGTCTACCGTACGAAGGGCGGCCGCACTGTGTTTGGAGGCGGGGGGATTGTTCCCGATACGGTCGTCACACGCAGAGTTCTCGACGCGCCGGTGCGGGCGTTGCTTCTGCGCGACATGTTTTTCCAGTTTGCCAATATCGAATATGTGAGGCTCCAGCAGCGCGGCGTTAGAATTACGCCGAATTATCAGCCGGACGAGGCCACAATCGCGGCTTTCTATGCGCATCTCGATTCGGTCGAGTTCACATTTCGCAGCCACGCACAGGTGCAGTTCGATGAGTTCAAGAGAAAAAGCGGCATAGTGGAGGATAGTACGCTGCAGAATAACAGAAATCCCTACTTGCGTCCGCCGCAGTTGAGCGACGCGGATATGGATGCCATGAGGGGCGCGGCGGAAAGGGTAGATTCGATACTTGCGGTGGACAGCCGTCAGGCGATTAAGCAGAGCGATGCCGAGATCAGGCGTTTGATTCGCAACGCGCTTTTGGTGCGGGAGCTTGGCCAGGACCACGAAGCGGTATACCGCGCGAGGCTCGCGCACGATGAACAGCTCGCCGCGGCACTGGGGATTTTGAGCGATAGGGATGCCTACGCACGCTTGTTGATGACACAGCAGCGGTTGTTAACCCAGCCGGATCCGGCAAAAGACGATCCGGCTGATGGCGGCGACAATCGCAGACGGCGCAGAAACAGGTAGTAACCGGAAACAAAACGTATAGTTTTTTAACCGCGTCCCCGAAAAGGGAGCGTAAATAGAGCAATGCTTAGGAGGTTTTTCGTATGATTCAGAAGATGCGCGAAATGGCGCCTATGTTGATGATTGTTATTCTGGTCGCTTTTGTGGGCGGAACCCTCTTCCTCGATTGGGGAATGAACGTCATGGGTCAGGGATCGTCGGTCGAACTTGGGAGAATCGATGGCGAGAAGATTACTATCGAGCGTTTTGACAGGCTTGTGAATATGGAGCGTTTGAGGCTGCAGGATATGTCCCGCGACCGCGACATACCGCCGGAGCACTTTCGGATGATCCCCGGGCAGGTGTGGGAGCAGGAAGTCAGCAGGATACTTTTAGACAGGGTCATAAAGCGGATGAGGCTTGAGACTACCGATCAGGTGGTCTTCGAATACCTGAAGCGCAATCCGATTCCAGGGCTCGACACCGCTTCCGCGTTTCAGACGGACGGGGCTTTTGATACCACAAAATATATTCAGTGGCTGAACACGCCCCAAACCTACACGAGGTATCCGTGGATGGTCGACGTTGAGCGTCAGGTGAGCAATCAGATCATGCCGGCTCAAAAACTTGAAGCGCTCCTGAAGGCCGGCGCTTTTAATTCTCCCACCGAAACCGTTTTTGAGCACCGTCAGAGAAACGACAGGGCGACTTTTGAATATTTCAAGGTGCCAAGCCGGGAGTTCCGAGGCAATATCAGCGACGACAGAATCACCGAAAAAATGATCAACGACTATTATGCGGCAAATCGTAACCACTTCCAGCAAGAAGAGCAGGTCGATCTCTATTTTTTGAGGCTTGCCAAAACCCCTACCGCAAGGGACTTGGAGATAAACCGGGAAGCGCTTATGGATATCAAAAAGAGGATAGAGTCGGGTGAGATGACGTTTGAAACGGCGGCGGAATATGAATCGGACGATGAGGGAACGAGTCAAAACGGCGGCAGCCTCGGATGGTTTGAGAGGGGTCGGATGGTGCGCGAGTTCGACGAAGCCGCGTTTACCCTCGAACCCGGCGTTATATCGGATCCCATTAAAACGACATTCGGCTACCATATAATAAAGGTAGAAGAGCGCGGCGAGCCCGACGATAGCACCGGCGAATTCCACAGTGTACGCGCCCGCCACATACTCATCAAAGACAATCCCTCAAACGAGACGCTCGACGCGCTTTCCGACAAAGCGGATGAAATCAGAAGGGTTGTAGCGGAGAGAGGCTTTGTGGAAGCCGCGAAAGAATTTCCAACGACGATGTTTGATTCGACAGGCTTTTTCAACAGAGGCGACATCGTGCCCAAGATCGGTTATCTCTCCGGCGCGGGCGTGTTTGCTTTCGGCCGCCGCCAGGGCGGGGTTTCCGAACCGCTCGAAAATCAGAATGCCATTTATGTGCTCGGCGTAAGAGAAAGAGTCGGGAAAGGCATCGCTCCGCTTTCGTTCGTACGCGGCCGCATCGTTGAAGCGCTGAAAGATACGCTCGCGATGGAAGAAGCGCGAACGCACGCGCAGAAAACGCTCGAAAGGATAAAAGGCGGGGCAACGCTTGCGGATATCCGTGATAGCGACGAGATTCTTATAGCGGGCCTAGCGGAGAATCAAGCCGTCAGCGCATACATTCCACAGATAGGATTCGCCTCAAGAACGGCGGCGGTAGCGTTGAGCTTGCCGGAGGGCGCTGTTTCCAGCCTCATAGCGGAAACGGACGGCTACAGCGTTGTGCGCGTGGTCAGCAGAGGCGAGCCGTCGGAATTTGACCCGACGACGCCACAGGCAAGGCAGCTCGCGGAAATGACAGGGAATATGGCCAGGCAAACGGCTCATGGCGAGTGGTTCAGAAGTTTGCGTAATAACGCGAAAATTGTTAATAATGTAGATAGATTTTATTTGGATTGATGGAGCAAGCTGGGACTGTTGCAAAAGCCGTCATTGCCTAACGGCGAGATAAACAAGTTGCTTCGCTTCGCTCGCAACTTGTTTATCTCGCCGCAGGCCGATCTGTTAACCCGGCGGTAATTAACCTCAATTATCTATTGAGTTTGGCTTTGTTTTTTGGGGATAGGCGAAGTAATATTTGTTTTTATATTAAAATTATTTTTTGCGCATTTTTTCAAAGATGTTTCATACAAAATATTTTCTTACAAAGCGACGTTATTTGTCATCTTTCTTTTTATCGCTTGCAAGAATAGCAATCATTACCACAGCCACACCTAAAAATGGGACAATATTAACCATGTTAAATGATTCCCATCCACTATTGATAATTTGGATTACCGTTGATACTACCATTACAGCCAGTGAGATAGCTAAAATAATAGAACAAATTTTTACCAATTTTCTTTGTTTTGTTGTCATCGCTTTACGCCCCTTTTGGTACATTAAATATTAAAGAATAATACCATATAATTTATATTTTGTCAAGTGATCGCATAAATTATACAATAATTCCTTTACTAACGATAAAATTGATTTTTGTCGAGTAGACATTATAAGTTTCTCCTTACTTGTTGATATTATACCGTGAGGAGATTACTCAATGCCCCTCACAGAACCGTACGTGCGGTTTTCCCGCATACGGCTCTTCAAG
>JAITUP010000090.1 GCA_031286265.1 Chitinispirillales bacterium
CCCCGTAACGCCCCGATACGATAGCCCCCCTGCGGTCCCCCATAAGCGGCGACCGCTTACGGGGGACATCTGGGCATACTATCGGGGTAAAAATGCTAAAATCAAAAACAAAACCACACTATATCGACTTGTTTTGATTTTAGCATTACACCCGACCGTAGGGTTTTAGGATACGGGTTTTAGCGTAGGGGGCTGTCTCAAAAGCCGTCATTGCGGGCTTGACCCGCAATCCCCCTATGCAATCTTGTCGTTGGGGATTGCGGGTCAAGCCCGCAATGACGGGGTGGGCTGGGCGCTCGCAATGACGGCTTTTGAGACAGCCCCTTGGGTTTAACTTAACATGGGGGCGTTACGGATGATAAACTATGCCCGAAGTGAGTGAGGCTGTACAGTGTACATCCTGCCATTTGATTGAAAGAGGGAACTTATGAGCCCCGTCACCAAAAAAGATTTTAAAGATTTTTAAGGTTTTAAAGATTTTGACTTTATGGTTTTAATGATTTTAAGAAAAGCAAAAAAATGTGACATTATGTTTTTTTCACCGCCTTTTCAATCCTCTCCAACGCTTTCTCCACGTTCTCCCGCGAATTGAACGCGCTGATCCTTATGAAACCTTCGCCGCATTTGCCAAAGCCGGCGCCCGGGGTGCACACTACGCCGGCAGCGTTTAGAAGCATGTCGAAAAATTTCCATGAATCGCCGCGGCACTCTATCCATATATAGGGCGCGTTGACGCCGCCGGTGCAGGTGTAGCCGAGCGAACTCATTTTTTCCTTAATCAACTTCGCGTTTGCCATATAATAATCAACCGTCGAACGTATCTGCGCGGGCCCGTCCCCCAAATAAGCCGCTTCGGCAGCCCGCTGAACCGGGTATGAGACCCCGTTGAACTTCGTCGTATGGCGGCGGTTCCACAAATCCTTGAGCGAATGCGCTTTGCCGCTGCCGTCATAAACCATGCACGACGCCGGCACCACCGCAAACGCGCAACGCGTACCGGTAAAACCGGCAGTCTTGGAGAAGCTGCGGAATTCAACCGCCACATCTCTCGCTCCCGGAATTTCATAGATGGAGCGTGGAATATCGGGGTCGGATATAAACGCCTCATAAGCGGCGTCGAACAATATCAGCGCTTTTTCCGCGCGGGCGTAATCTACCCAGGCCTTGAGCTGATCCTTCGTCGCCACGGAACCGGTGGGATTGTTTGGGAAGCAGAGATAAATCAAATCGACATGCTCTTTAGGCGGTTCGGGGACGAATCCGTTTTGAGGAGTCCCTTCAAGATAAACCAACCCTTCATACCGGCCGCCGGCCGCTCCCCCGGTACGGCCCGCCATAACGTTTGTATCCACATATACGGGGTAAACCGGATCCGGCACGGCGACGATTATGTCTTGCGCAAACAATTCCTGAAAATTACCACTGTCGCATTTCGCGCCGTCGCTAATAAAAATTTCGCCCGCTCCAATATCCGCCCCGCGCGCCTGATAGTCGTTTTTCGCGATTTGCTCCCGCAAAAAACCGTAGCCCTGCTCCGGCCCGTATCCGCGAAAACCGTTTGTCTCCCCCATCTCGTCGACCGCCTTGCGGAAAGCGTCGACGCAGGCCTTGGTAAGCGGGCGCGTCACATCGCCTATACCAAGCCTGATGATCTCTTTTTGCGGATTTTGCTCCTGAAACGCCGCCACCCGCCGCCCAATTTCTGCAAAGAGGTATGACGATGCCAATTTCAAATAATTTTCGTTAATTTTAATCACTGCGATAATCTCCCCTGCTAAAAAACCGGGTTATTTGTGAAATTTTTATTTTTCGGCATCGCCGCGTAACATGGTAATATTATATTTGTAACTAATCAAAGTCAATAGCCGGAGAATTTTAGATTATGGTAGTATACGATATCCACCCGATAAACCCGCAGCGGCGCGCCCTCGAAGCGGCGGCGCACACCCTGTCGCACGAGGGCGGCATAGCCGTATACCCCACCGATTCACTATACGGGCTCGGGGCGTGCGTGACCAACCCCAAGGGAATCGATAAAATCGCACGGCTACTAGAAAAAGATAAAAACCGTCCGTTTTCGTTCATTTGCAGCGATTTTTCACAAATCAGCCGCTATGCGAAGTTGTCTAACGCATATTACCGGCTACTGAAACGCTACCTGCCGGGGCCATATACGTTTATTCTCAACGCGACAAATCTTGTACCAAAAAAAATCATGCCCAAAAGAAAAACGGTAGGCGTGCGCATGCCGAACATCACCGCGACGCTCGAACTTGTGAAGCTGCTCGGCGAACCGCTGGCAAACACGTCCATCAACATATCCGGCGAACTCGCCAATGACCCGGACGAAATCAAAACGGTGATTCAGCACGAAGTCGACGTCATGCTCGACATCGGGCCGCTTGAAGAACCGGAACCGTCCACGGTCGTTGATCTGACGGGGGACGATCCGGTGCTTTTGAGGTTGGGGAAAGGAGAGTGGGACGAATAATGAGTAAAGAAACAAATCGGTTGATCGACATCGTCGCGAAATTACGCGCTCCAAACGGTTGCCCGTGGGATAGGGAGCAGACGCATCGCAGCATTTTGACGTGCCTTCTTGATGAAGCGTATGAATTTTTTGAGGCTGTGGATGAAGAAAATGACGACATGATGTGCGAAGAATTGGGCGATCTGCTACTGCAAGTGGTTCTTCACGCGCAAATCGCGAGCGAAGAGAAACGATTTGATATTGAAGATGTCGCTAAAAAGATAGCCGACAAACTCGTCAGGCGGCATCCGCACGTATTTGGAGAAGAGGAAATTTTATCGCCCGAAGAGACGATCTTGCGCTGGGAGCAAATTAAAAAAAGCGAGTATGGCGACAATCGGCGCAAGTATATGGTTGACGACATCCCCGACGCGCTGCCAGCCCTGTTCAGGGCGGAGAAAATGCAAAGGCGCGTCGCACAAGTTGGGTTCGACTGGAACAATCCAGAACCCGCGCTCGACAAAGTCGAAGAAGAATTTAAGGAGTTCAGAGAAGCGCTAGCAAGCGGCGACAGCCGCCACGCGGAAGAAGAATTGGGCGACATACTGTTTGCGCTAGTCAACGTGGCCCGCCACCACAAGATCAGCGCAGAAAACGCACTAAGAGCCGCAACATACAAATTCGCAAAAAGATTCAAATACGTCGAAGATAGGTTTAGAGAAAAAGGGGAGGATATGCGTGAGGCAGGATTGAAGGAAATGGATAAGTATTGGGAAGAAAGTAAAAAAAATAATGATTCCTGAGCATCCATTCAGCAGACTTGAGCTGCTCGTAAACTCCGAACGCCTCAATGCACTTACGAAAACGCGAGCCATTGTTTTTGGGGTTGGCGGAGTAGGAAGCTGGTGCGCGGAGGCGCTTGTCAGATCTGGGATTGGACGGCTGACGGTCGTAGATTCCGATATCGTTTGCGCAACAAACATCAATCGTCAACTACAGGCGACGTCGGCATCAATCGGGAAATCCAAAGTAGAAGAAATTGCGCGCAGGCTTCGCGAGATAAACCCAAACGCGGAAATTGAGGCGGTGCAAAAGATTTACAACAAAGAAACGCGCGGAGACTTTGGGCTTGACGGATATGATTATGCGATTGACGCCATAGACAGTTTATCGAGCAAAGTCGATTTGATTATGAACGCGGCCGCGTCGGGGGCAACGGTATTCTCCGCGCTCGGCGCGGCCTGCAAAGTCGACCCGACGCGGGTACGGGTCACTTCGATTTGGAAATCGGATCGGTGCAGACTGGGAAAATTTGTCAGAAAAAAGCTGAGAAAATGGGGATTCAAGGGCGATTTTTTGTGTGTATGGAGCGATGAACCCGAATTTCGCGATGGTAATGACGACGGCGGCTACATCGATGATGATGATGGCACAGAAATCGCCAATGATAACAATATCAACGACAGCCAACCTACAAATAAAACTATAAATGGCTCAATAGTCAATGTAACCGCCGTTTTTGGCTTCACATTATCAAGCCTTGTCGTCCAAGATATCATCAAAAAAACGGATGCGTGCTGATGCCGCCAAATCTTCGCATAAATCCCGAACGCCAGCAACTCAAAACTGCCGTCCGCAAAGGCGAATTCTGGAAACCGTGTCCGGGGACATCCGCGCACTATCTCTGTTGCGGCTACCAGATCGTCACACCGATGACCGGATGCGGGATGTATTGCCAATATTGCGTTTTGCAAGTTTATTTTGATGAACAGCATCAAACGGTTTTTGAAAATTTTGGCGACTTGGAAAACGAAATTCATCACAAAATGGCGGGATATCAAAATCGGATAATACGAGTAGGCACGGGTGAATTTAGCGATTCGCTGCATCAGGAGGGCAGACTTGGCCTGTCAAAAAAGATCGCCGCGATATTTGATCGATATGACAATGTTCTTTTGGAATTTAAGACGAAAAGCGTCAATATATCCACACTCAATCAAATAAAAAATCCGCAAAAAATCGTAATCGGTTTTTCATTGAATACCGAAAGGGCCGTCGATCAATTTGAAAAAAGAACCGCGCCTATTGCAGAGCGGCTCAAGGCGGCGCTGAAATGCGAAGAAATGGGATTCAGCGTAGCGTTTCACTTTGACCCGATTATATGGTATGATAACTGGGAAAAGGAATATCGCCAAATAGTATCAATGATATACGATCATATTAAAGACACACACAAAATTGCGTGGTGCAGCATGGGCGGATTTAGGTGCATGCCGTCTCTTAAAAACAAATTGCGTCAAGATGAGACGCATTTGCCGCTGTTCGCGGGAGAAATGGTTTTGGGGATAGACGGGAAACTGCGATATCCGCGCACAATTCGCGTCGACCTTTATCGAGCGATGGCCAATCAGTTCAAAAAATATCAACCCGACGCCCCGCTTTATTTATGTATGGAAAGCCGTGAAGTCTGGGAAGAGTGCGGGATG
>JAITUP010000069.1 GCA_031286265.1 Chitinispirillales bacterium
GACGCCGGAGAGGACCGCTATGTACATAATGGAACTATAACCCGTAAACTGCCAAATGCCGGACCAGACAAACACAGATTTGAATAGGCCGGGTTCGGCCAGGATATTCAGATTGCCGCCAAGACCGAGCGCGGCTAATACGCTGTTGATTATGCCAAACTGGGGGTGGATGAGTTGTTGCAATATGCCTACCATTACGACGGTGGAGATAAAATAAGGCGCGTATGTGATCATCTGTACACTTTTTGTCAGCTTCACGCTAACACTGGCGTTTAAAAAAAGCGCCAGTATGATGGGCAGCGGGAACCCGGCTATCAGGTTGTACAAGCTGATGCCCATCGTGTTTCCGATGATATTCAAAGCGGCCGGTGAACGGAAAAAATTACGGAAATGCTGCAGTCCCACCCAATCTCCGGAAAAAATAGAACCGCCGCGATAGTCGCGGAAAGCGATCTGGATGCCGATCATCGGAATATACCTGAATACGACAAGCCAGACAAAAGGAGGCAGAAGCAACAGATACCACTGCCAGTGACGCAGTATCTTTTGAATCGGGCTCCTGCTCTTTTTTATAGTCAAAGCTGCTTGTGTCATATTTATACAGCACAGCAAACCGGATACTTTATATTGTTATGACAATTCACAATAACATTAATAAAAGTATAACGCTTTTATCCAACAACTACAATATATCATAAGAAAAAAATTTGTGTAACTATTCAGACGTCATCCCCAAAAAAATAAGGAACCGCAAGCGGTTCCTTATTCGATCCCGCCCACCACCCTGCAACCCACCAACCCAGGATACGGTAAAAAATACAAAACTCAAGCATTATTTTCGTCAATATGCGTATGGACTCTATTCGAATAATTTGCGATAATTATTTGCATGGGACAATTCAAACCACGCATAACAGAAGAACGAGTAATCCAAATTCGACAAATGATTGAGGCTAATCCAGGTTGGAGCAGGACTATGCTTTCAAAACAACTATGTGAATTATGGGATTGGAAAAGCCCAACCGGTCAAATTAAAGACATATCGGCGAGAGACTTACTAAGGTCTTTAGACAATAAAAGCTTGATCGAGCTGCCTGCCGCGCGATGGACGCCCAGAAAGCCCGGCGCCGGCGGGGAGAAACTTACATATGTCGAACACAAGCTTGTTCCAGTTAACGCGGAATTAAAAGATATTAAGCCAATACAAATAAAAATTGCTTCCACAAAAAATGAAGCCGATCTTTTCAAATCATATATTCGTCAGTATCATTATCTCGGATTTGACAGAAGCGTCGGCGAGAGCATGAAATATTTTGTGTATGGGAGCGACGGAGAAGTCCTTTCGTGCGTGATGTTCGGTTCTGCCGCGTGGGCATGTAAGGCGCGGGACGAGTATGTTGGATGGGACAAAGAGCAAAGAACTGCAAGGCTTACGTCAATTACGAACAATGTCAGGTTTTTGATATTGCCGGGGGTATGCGTCCCGCATTTAGCCAGTCACATATTAGGCCGGATAGCGCGTAGAATATCCTGTGACTGGCAGGCAAAATACGGACACCCGCTGTATCTTTTGGAAACATTTGTCGAACTTGATCGTTTTCGCGGAATTTGCTACCGCGCTGCGAATTGGCGCCGGGTTGGCTACACGAGCGGGCTTGGCCGTAACAGCACAAGCACAAGCCCATTATTACCGATAAAGGAAATCCTTGTATATCCGATTTGCAATGACTTTAGGGAAAAGTTATGCAGTTAAAATGCCATAAGGACGATAAGAGCGACATTATTTTAGCGTCATGGTTTCACACGTACGAGTTTGAAAAGATAAAATTCAACTGGTTCAGTTACAACTATGCCTTAAACCTTTATGATTGCGTCAGGGAGAACAAAAAGCTAAAAAGCTGGGCGTCGGGGATGGGCGGAGATTTGCAAGTCGCCCATTTTTGCGCGTATTTTGCCAAACGCATGAAAAAAAGTGTTGAGGACAAGCTTGCCGGCTTCACAGACGCTACGTTGGGAGATGAAGAATATATTTCCGATTACTGCCATACGAATACGGGCCGTCAAAATGCCGAGATTATTAAAGTGGCCGGGGTAGCGTGGGAACGGCTGGTATCTAATTGTGTGACGTGTACCACAAGATGCATAAGCGAACGATTTGAGCACTGTGACATATTTGATCGCATAGAGCGCGGAGGAAGTATTTCATAGTATGCGGCTGACATACGATATGTTGGAAAAACAAAATAGCGATTTGCGGACACGTTTATCCAATACGGCGGCAAAGTACGAGCTTAAGGAACAGGAATTATTGGCGCGGAATGCCGCATTAGTAAAAGACGCCGGTGAAATGCCGGCACAAATTTCAATGTTGCAAAAATATATAGCAAAATGCGAACAAGAGCTTTGCCGCCTTAAAGAAGAGAATGGGATGATTAAAAAGGAAAATTTTAAACTGTCCGCTATAATAGAGCGGTTGAAGCATATCATGAACAAGCTTCGCGCAAGGGGTAATAAAAATAGCTCTAATTCGGACAAGCCGTCTTCCATTGATGTATTCCACAAACCAAAGCCGGTGAGCCTACGCGAAAAAAGCGGCAAAAAACCCGGCGGCCAACCCGGGCACAAAGGCTGGGGGCTGAAGCTTTTTGAAAATCCAACAAAAATAATTAGAAAAAAAGTAAAAGTATGCGGTAAGTGCGGCAGCCACAATGTTGAAAACAGCCCGGATTATACGGCCCGGCAGAAAGCCGATATCAGGTTGGTTGTGGATGTTATTGAAGAACGGGTTTACAAATCGAAATGCCTTGACTGCGGGCATACTGGCAACGCCGCGTTTGACGAGGGTTTTAATAATCCGGTGCAATACGGCGAAAACTTGAAATCTACCGTAGCCTTACTCAGCGAGCATGGCTGTGTTTCTGTTGCAAAAACGGCGGAAATTATTAACAGCATGAGTGGCGGTATACTAAATATCTCTTGGGGAACGGTGATAAATTTCCAGCGTGAGTTGTCTAATAATCTTGAAGACACTATTGACACGATTAAAGCGGGGTTATGTGCAGGCGGCGTCATGGGCGCCGACGAGAGCGGTTGTCGCGTAAACGGCAGTTTGAGTTGGGTGCAGGTGTTTTGTAACGATCGGTTCACGTTGTTCGGGCTGAACAGAAAACGCGGAGAAATTGACACCCTTGGGATACTCACTTATTTTATGGGCATCCTGATACATGACCATTTCATAAGCTACTACAATTATACCCAGATCGCTCACGGCGAGTGCAACGAACATATATTACGGCTCATTAAAAGTCTGATTGAAATTTTTAAGCATAGCTGGCTTAAGGAAATGTCTGATTTGCTAAAAAGCGCTTGCCATGAAAAGAACGAACTTCAAAGAGCAGGCAGAAAATATATGCCTAAAGAGACAATCACAAAATTTTCAATGGTATACGATGCAATACTTGTAAAAGGAAACTTAGAGTATGAAGCTGCAACCACCGGCAGCAAGAAGCGGGAATCCTACCATGCCGATGAACGGCGCCTGCTTGCGCGACTGGCGGAATTTAAAGATGAACACCTTTTGTTTCTGAAAAATTTCGACGTTCCGTTTTCCAACAACCTATCCGAACGAGATATTAGGGTCTATAAGGGGAAAATGAAAGTTGCCGGGTGTTTTAGGAGCGAAGAAGGCGCTGTTATTTTTGCCCGCATTATGAGCCTGATAAAGACATTGACAAAACAAAACACGAATATCTTTGAAGGTATTCGGGCTGTGTATTCCGGCCAGGTTCCCATATCGTCTGCGTAATATCATCATTTTATATAACTAAACAAAATAATCACATTGGCATATATCATTTTAATTTGTACACTTTTTACTGCCAACCTTTTTATGAGGTTTGTGGTATCTATATGAGGTTGTTGTTAGGCACATAACTCAATAGGGTTTCATACATTTGTTTCTATAAATTTAGTAACGTCTGAATAGTTACGAGTTTTTTGTAAAGGGGGTATCGAGTGAATCTTTGCTGATAGAAAATCACCACTGCTGTATTTTAGGAAAATCGCTCTGCCGAAAGTTGGGGTAGTGTGCCATTGCTGTCTATCAATTCGCGTCAAACGCTGCTATTATAAAGTCCCCATTCATATCAATACTTACATAAAAAAGTTCATCAAATCCTTCTATAAATGTAGGTGATTCTAATTTTGAATAAGTACTTTTTATAGCCACAGCAGGCAGATTTTCTTTGCCCACTCTCTTCTCATTACGCGCTAGAGCCGCATCAACATCAGATTCAAAATAACATCCGATAACCCTAAAACCCCCGTTTTTGGCCATATCAATATATTTTCTTCTGTCATTAACCGTTGGATTTGTGTTATCGATTACAAGGGGCTGTTTTGCCTTTAGACACGCCTCAAT
>JAITUP010000104.1 GCA_031286265.1 Chitinispirillales bacterium
CAGCCCACCCCGTCATTGCGGGCTTGACCCGCAATCCCCAACGACAAGATTACATAGGGGGATTGCCTTACGGCGAGATAAACAAGTTGCGGGTCAAGCCCGCAATGACGGCTTTTGAGACAATTTTAATCAGGGTGTTTTTTAAAACCTTTTTAAAAAAGCGCCCGAACGCGGCGGATATCGTCATATATCTTCTCAACTCCACCGATATACCGAGCCATGGAAAATTTTGCGTCTAAATCCTTATGCGCTTCGCTTACAATTCTATCCTTTAGACTATTATCCGTCAATAACAATACCGTCTTATCGACCGCATCGTCGATACGGCCGCGACCGATTAAAAAACCGGAATTATCGTTTGTAAAACACTCCCCTACTCCGCCGCTATCATAGGCCACGATCGCTACACCCATCGCCATCGCTTCGAGGATCACGCCGCCTAACGCTTCTTCCCAATCGGGCACATGCAACAATACCGCGGCTTCGGCCATGATCGACGGAATTTGTTCGTGCGGTATGTTTCCGGTGATTGTCAGGCTGCCGTCGAGACCTAAACTGTGAGCATATACCGTCATTTCGCGATAATAATTTTCATGCCCCTTAACCTTGCCGCCCGCAATGACAAATTTTATCGGAGTATTGAGGCGGTCTTTTATTTTCGAGGCGATTTTTAAAAAATTGTGATGACCTTTGTCCCGGCGGAATGAAGCGACGGTTAGTACGGTCGGCGTTGTATCTGCGGCATTTTGTTCCCTTTTGTCAATCGCAAAAATTGTACGATCGGGCCCAGGGTTATAGACCACGGATGCGCGCTTATCGTCAAATCCATAATAATCTTTCACAAACTTCGATACGGTGATAATCCGTGAACAAAAAAATGTTGTCCAAAGTCTGAACAAATACCTAACAGCGGCGCCGCCCGCGCATACCCTCACGTGCGCGACAATCTTAGCGCCGGCGATTTTCGCTATCGGGTAAAACGGCGCGTCAATAATATCCGAAAAATGTACAATATCAATACCGTTTTTTTTGATATATCTGTATAAGCGAAATCCTGCCGGCAAATACATCAGCAAAAAAAACATCAATGATATCAAATTACCCCTCAAACGCCTAAACGGAACGACGTCTACCCGCACTCCGGCGCCCCTCATCCTTTTGCTTAGCTCCCCCTCCTTCGGCAACACCGCGCAAACGTCAAACCGCCCGTTCTCAACAAGCCCCGCCGCCAACTTATATGTGCTAATCGGCATTCCCGTATTGAAGGACGATAGCGAGCAAAATATACAGACTTTTTTCTTCATGGGCGCAGGATTATTTTGGCTCTTCGCCCGGACGGGCTCACGGTGGCGATGTAGGTTCCGGGAGACAAAGTACGCTTGGGCGTCCATACCGCCCTCCACTCGCGATCGGTAAAATGGCGCGCGTCAATTTTGTCTACCAACGCGCCGTTGATTGTATAAATCGACACGACAGATTGCGGATCGAGTTCCGCGAAAGTCATCTGGGTCGTGCCCTGATTGCTTCCGCTGATCGAAAACACATTGGGAAACACGCGTATCGGGCCCCTCGGCCGCGCGTGCGTTCCGCGGCCGATGTCGAGCCGCGACAGCCCCTCGTCGGTCGCTACCCAAAGATGCCCGTTTTTTCCGTCAACGGCAAGGGAAATCACATTATTCGACGGCAACCCGGACGATTCATTTATCCATCTTCTTTCACCGTTATCAAGATTATAACGCAAAACCCCGTTTGTTTGGGTGCCAAGCCACGCAATATCTCCCAAAATTGCAATACTTGTAGCGTTGGTGATTGTATTGTCGACGTTTTCTAATTGCAGCGACCCAGCCCTGATCCTCAACAGGCCGTTTACGCCGGTGATGTATGTGTCGCCGCCGCTCCCGGCCTCTATCGCCGACAACAAACCGATATTGGTAAACACCCTTAGCGTATCAATCCCGTTCGCAAGCGGATTGCCGCCGTGAGTGAAGACTGTCAGTCTGTTTTGCGGACGGTCATACGCGAAAATCCTGTTGTTGGCATCCGCGTGCAATAGTGAAATATTTTCAGTCTTAAACGGCGGCTCGGTGAAAAAACGCCTGTAGCGCGCCCGCACCGGATCAACCTCCGCGGAAGAAATCGGAGGATGACGCTGATCATAGCAAATGAGGCTGCCGTGATCGCTATCAAACACGGAAATCCAAAGATAACCGTAGCTATCCGTCGCTAAAGCGTCAACCTTCCCCCACCTGATCTCCCCGTCGCCGTGGACGACATAGTTGAAATTTTGAAATTCCCTGTTCCCCACTATAAGCTGCGCCGCGGTATTCGCCGCCGGATTAATGTGTTTCACACTGCCTCCAGATGCCCCGACCCACACCGTTCCGCCAAGCCCAGGAGCGAATCCAAGCGCCGGTCCATCCCCCATACCTCCGATTTGGCCGGGTAAGGTATGGTCGCTGTATAAGCTCCAATTCCGGCCGTCAAATCTGTAGATCCCGTGGTGCCAAGTAACGTTCAGATGGCTCAGGGATGGCAAAAACCAAACGCCGTTATCTTCAACAACCACAACGCGTGATGCCAGCCTGAGCGTCATGCCGTCAATCCGGTGCTGCACGAGCTGCGTTTCATCGTCGAAAGAAAAGTAAAACTGTTCATCGCTGCCAATCCATAACTGCCTATCGCCGTCGGCATGCAACGCCGTCAAAACGCCGGAAGATACGAGGTTTCCGCTCCCGCCAAACACTTGGACACTATCCCTCAAAAGCTGCCTGCCGCTTGCGGTAAACAGACGGCCACGAAACGCGGCGGCCGGCACAGAAAATGCCATAACAGAATTCACACCTTGCACAAAAGAAACCACCGGCCCCGTGCCTCTGGTTTTCCATATACTTGGATCGTAAAAATTCCTCTGAATTAGCGGATGACGGTTCAAATTATCAAGATAGGCGACCCCTTCGCCGCATCCGAGGAAAAGCGTATCCCCAAGAACGGAGGTTGTAATAACATTAACGCGCGGATTGGAAAAGCTGCCGATGCGCGTGGCGTTCCTAAGCGCCACACCGTTCACCGGGTCAAAGAGGCTGACCCCCATATTCGACCCGACAACAATCACGCCGTCATGACTGTATAACGATAATATGCCCCAACCCGCGATTTTGTAATTTGAAAAGGAGGTGTACCGCCCCCGGGGCGTCCTCTTATATAGATAGCCACGGCGCGAACCTATCCACAAATTACCGTCCGAATCGGCACATATGGCCGTCAGGTGCAAATCGGGGAAAAAACGGCTGTTGGCAATGAACTCCATAGCGCCGCTTTCGAGATTATGCATCCGCAAGCCGCCGCTCGTCGCGACCCATAGCGTATCGCCCTGCTGGAAAAAAGCGTTTGCCGTAACCGGCGAGCTGAAACTCGTTATATTGTCGGACGCGGCAAGCGCGGCGGCAATAGCCAAAATCGCTATAACACATTTATGCGCAATGTTATTCAATCAATATCCTCTCCATCACACGCCTGTATTGAGATATTAATCCCCCAATTAATTTTTGCGCTACGCCGTCCGGCAACATCACCGCCCTAAGTGCGGTTGTCGGGCGGGGTGTGGCGCAATAATTAATTGATACCTTATATTATAATCCCGCTCAAAAGCGAAAACTGTCGACCAACGCCGTAAAATCACCCACCACCGCGTTAAAGTAATAATCCTCCAACGCATACAAGCTCAACTCCGTATAATATTTGCCGTCATGGATAAAACCGTAGATCAGGAAACGGCGAAACAGCCCGTTTTCCATGCCGTATCTGCCAAAAATGCGAAAACCCTCTCTCCCGCCAATGATGTAGGGCGCCAATTCCTCAATCGCCACATCAATCGTACCGGACGACGCGCGGAGATTGCCTATGACGACTTCGGCAACCTCATAAGTCTTCATGTGCGCGTTTATCGTCCGATTCGTATACCCGAAAGACGCCGGCAGCGGGTATCGCGTGATTTGGACAAGGTCCATGAGCATGCTGTGACGGGAAAGCAAGAGCGTACGCGACGGCTGGTCTGCAAACGTCATCCAGTTTTCGGGGATATCGACGGAAAATCCTAACCTGCCCGGGAATTTATTATGACCCGGCTGAGCAATTTGCCAAGACGCTGGACCGCCGCAACCCGCAAACAGAGCGATGCCGACGGCGACCGCCATTAGCGATATATTTCGTAATCTCATCATCATCCTCATAATTCACATCCGAGTAATAATTCTCTAACCATCTTGATAGCGACTCCATCTTCCGCGATCTCGCTATATTTTCCTAAATATTCGCAAGCGTCCGGCCTCCCGATTGAATGATGCGCGAACCCCATAGACAGCAACGCGCCGCGGTTGCCCGGGTCGCAGCGCAACGCGTCTTCATACCACCTCACAGAGGCCGTGCTCCTCGGCGCAAGAAATCTTTCCATATCGCCGCGCATGGTTAAGGCCGCCGCGTTGCAAACGCCAATCGCCAAAAGCCTCTCGATCAGCATGTCGGCCAACTCGAAATCACCGGCGGCAAGGGCGAAGCCGGCTTCATACAGAATGACATTCCAAAATCTGGCCTTGAAATGTACCCTTGCAATATTGTCGTCAGCGTCGTCATTCATATACCCGCCCGCCGCGAGCCGCGCGAGCCCCAAACTGTCCGCTTCCCTCTCAAAGTCCAATGCATAATCGTGCGCATACATCTGAAACGCGTCTCCGGCTATGCCAATACCGCTGCTGAAAATACGCGCGTACGCGTCACGCTCCACTATCTGCGGCTGCGCGTCCCGGCCCCTCCGCCGACCCCGCACCGGCTCCGACGCGGGCATCAAAGCGCGCTCTTTTTCCGCCAAAAGGCTCCGCGCGGTATGATTCTTTACAATATGCCCCAACTCATGAACCATAACCGCGGCTATTTGCGTCTCGTTAACAAGACGGGCCAAAAGCCCCGTAGTTACATAAACCGTCCCATCCGGCGCGGCAAACGCGTTAACCACACGGCTTTTGAGTATCCTGACCCTCAAATTGTAAAACTGCCGCTCCTCCGGCAACGCCAACTTTACAAGAATCTCACCTAAATACTCCTCAAGCATCCTATCCTCAAAAAAAAGCCCCTGATGCTGAAATCTACGCTCCATCCCCCGCGCCTGCGCAAACAAACTCTCTACATGAACACCCTCGCCTCCGCCAAACACAGTGCAAGGCAAAACCAGCAACGCCAAAAATAAGCGCACGACGACACTAAATTTACGCTTTTTCACTTTATACGCATACATACGCATACCCTCACCAAATGTTTTACGATGCCGCTTTTCTAAAAATATTCAATCTGGCATCTCTGTAACGCTGGTAACCCAGCGCAGTTATACAATATAATATAATGTATGCGCATATTGTTGCTGTTGATTGATTTTGTTGTGTGTACCTCCTAAACCACGGAGAGCGAGGCTTTCAAAGATCCCGGAATAAACTCAGATTTTCCATTAGGCTTGAGGGGTCAAAATCAAAGTCTTTAAAATCTTTTTTGGGGACGGGGCTCTGCCCCGTAACGCCCCGATACGATAACCCCCTGCGGTCCCCCATAAGCGGCGACCGCTTACGGGGGACACGTGGGCATACTATCGGGGCAAAAATGTTAAAATCAAAAACACCCCATCGACTTGTTTTGACTTTAGCATTACACCCGCCCTGACCTTCCCCCGATTTGGGAACACCCCGTAATGTTTTGACGTCGTTGTTTACGTTTCCGTTGACTTTGACGTTTGTCTTTGCCCCCGCGGGGGCAAAAATCATTTTTTCTGCTTC